>NZ_LZML01000203.1:0-2336 GCF_001665695.1 Nocardia sp. 852002-51101_SCH5132738
TCGGCCCAGATATCGATGGGCTGCGGCTGCGGCCGCGGCTGCGGCCGCGGATCGGCCGGGGCGGGACGCCGGGGCGGTGAGGGCGAGGGCGGCTCCTGTTGCGGCGATGCCGGCCAGGGTGAGGGTGGCGTGGTGGGTGCCGGTCAGGAATGCGTCGCGGGCGAAGTCGGCGAGGGGCTGGGCGGCGGGTCCGGCTTTGTCGGCGACGGCGAGTGCGGCGGCCAGGGAGTCGGAGACGGGTCCGCGTGCTGGTGGGGGTAGGTGTGTGAGGGCGGGTTGGATGCGGTGGTGGTATCCGGCGGCCAGGACGCTTCCGGCGACGGCGATGCCGATGGCGGCGCCGATTTCGCGGGCGGCGTCGTTGACCGCGGCGGCGATGCCGTGTTTGGCGCGGGGTGTGTCGGCGACGATGGCGGCGGTGGCCGGGGCCGCGCACAGTCCGAGTCCGGCGCTCATGATCAGGACGGGGCCGAGGAGGTAGAGGTAGGTGGTGTGGGTGTCGATGCGTGAGAGCCACACCAGTCCGGCGGCGATGACGCTCATGCCGGTGGCGGTCATGATTTTGAGTCCGGCTCGTTCGCACAGCCAGGGCGCGATGAGGGAGATGCCGACCAGGGGCCCGGCCATGGGGGCCAGCGCGAGCGCCGATTGCAGAGGGCTGTAGTCGAGGATGAGCTGGAAATATTGCACGATCAGGTAGAACAGGCCGAAGGTGACCAGGAACTGCAACGCCAGCGACACCGCTCCGGCGGCGAATCCACGGCGGACGAGTAGCCGGATCGGTAGCAGTGGGTGGGGCACGCGGGATTCGGTGAGCACGAACACCACGGTCGCGGCGAGCGCGACGGCCAGTGTGGTGAGCACCAGTGGTGAGGTCCAGCCGTGTTCGGGGGCTGCGGTGACAGCGACGACGAACACCCCGACCGCCGCAGCCGAGGACATCGCTCCGGCGACATCGACCGGTGGCCGGTCCCGGTCGCGGGATTCGGTGAGGGTGAGCGCGGCGACGACCAGGATGGTGGCGGCGGCGGTGAGTGCGACGAACACCGCCCGCCAGGAGAACACCTGTAGTAGCAGGCCGGATCCGAGCAGGCCGATCACGCCGCCGGATCCGGCGACTCCGGCCCACACTCCGACCGCGCGGCCTTGTTTGTCGGCGGGAAATCCGGCGGTCAGGATCGACAGGGTCGAGGGCATCACCAGTGCCGCGCCCACCCCCGCGACCGCGCGGGCGGCGATCACCCAGGCCGGGCGGTCGGCGAACAGCGGGATGGCGGACCCGGCGGCGAAGATGACGAGCCCGGCCACCAGCACGATCCGGCGCCCGTAGCGGTCACCGACCGCGCCCCCGGACAGCACCAGGCACGCCAGTGCCAGCGTGTAGGCGTCGACCACCCACGTCAGCTGTGCTTGGGTGGCGCCGGTGGACTCCGCGATCTGCGGCAGCGCTCCGTACAGGGCGGCCATCGACGCGATCACCAACGCCACCGACACACACGACACCACCAGCGTCCACCGCTGCGCACCCGACAAGCGAGCGGGGACGGGTATCGAATCGGTCTGCGGGACAGCCACCAAACCTCCCAAGAAACGCTAACGACATTATCGTTTCGGTGATGTCGGTAGCGTAACCCCGCCCGAGGCGTGAACACCAGGGTTTGCCGGTCGGGCACAATGAGGTGTGTGAGTTCCACCCCCGCTCTCAGCGACGACGAGGCCGGTCAGTGGGTTGATCCGCGCCGGGCCCGTTCCCGCGAACGGCTTCTGGACGCGGCGACCCGGCTGCTGGCCACTGGCGGAATACACGCGGTCACCGTGGACGCGGTCACCAAAGCCTCCAAAGTCGCCGCGACCACCCTGTATCGCAACTTCGGCAACAGCGCCGGACTGCTTGCCGCCGCGTTCGAACGTCTGCTGCCCCAGGTCGAACCGCCCGCCGGCACCGGCAGCCTGCGCGAGCAGCTCACCGACCTGCTCACCCGCCAAGCCGCCCTCATCGACCACACCCCGATCCACCTCACCGCCCTGGTCTGGCTGGGTCTGGGCCCCACCGAACCCATCGGACCCATCACTCCCACCGAACTCGACGACCCGGCCGAAGCGGGTCGCGGTGACGGAGAACTGCACTCGCTACGCGCCCAGGTCATCGACCGCTACCGCCAGCCGTTCGACCAGCTGCTCACCAGCCCCGCCGCCCGCGCCGAACTCGGCGAGCTGGACCCCACCTACGCCATCACTCAACTCGTCGGCCCCCTGGTCTTCACCCGCCTCACCGGCATGAGCGTCATCGCCGCCGGACTGGTGTGGCTCTCACGCATCGACACCCACACCACCGC
>NZ_LZML01000204.1:0-1463 GCF_001665695.1 Nocardia sp. 852002-51101_SCH5132738
CGAAGGGGGATTCTCAATGATGTTGTCAAGCCGCGACGCCCCTGATTTCGGGTCGGTATGGGGTGCCGGTTTGCAGCATCGCCCACAACACGTTGAGGCGACGGCGCGCCAGCGCGATGACCGCTTGGGTGTGGTTCTTTCCCTCAGTTCTCTTGCGCTGGTAGTAGGTTCGCGACGCCCGGTCATGGAAGACCGCGACCTGGGCGGCGAGATAGCAGGCGCGCAGCAGGCGCCGGTCGTAGCGGCGCGGCCGTTTGAGGTTGCCGCTGACCCGTCCGGAATCCCGGGGAACCGGTGCCAGGCCGGCGACACCGGCGAGGCGGTCGACGCTGTCGAAGGCGGTCATGTCCCCGCCGGTCGCTGCGAGGAATTCGGCGCCGAGCAGGACACCGAATCCCGGCATGCTCAGGATGGTTTCGGCGTGACGGTGGCGGCGAAATCGAGCCTCGATCATCGCGTCGATCTCGCTGATCTCGATGTCGAGGTCCATCACCTGCCTGGCCAGCCGGGCGACCATCGCCGCGGCGAGCTGCTGACCGACCACGGTGGTGTGCTGGGCCTTGGCGGCTTCGATCGCGGTCGCTGCGACACGGGCACTGGCGCGGGCTCCGTGTTTGCGCAGCCAGGCCTGCAATCTCGTCACGCCCAGGCGCCGGATGCCGTCGGGAGTTTGGTATCCGGTCAGCAGGATCAACGCGGCTTTGTTGGCGCACAGGTCGAAGGCGCGTTCCAGGGCGGGGAAGTATTCGAGCAGCTGGGCACGCAACCGGTTGATCGCTCGGGTGCGGTCGCAGCCCAGATCGGTGCGTCGGGAAGTGAGGATCCGCAGTTCGACAGCGGTTTCGTCACCGATCCGCAGAGGTTGCAGGTCTCGGCGCATCCGGGCTTGGTCGGCGATGATCGCGGCGTCTTTAGCGTCGGTTTTGCCGTCGCCGCGGTAGGTTCCCGAGGCCCAGTGCACGGTCCGGCCGGGGATGTAGAGCAGGCGGTGATCGCGGTTGGCCAGCATCGCGATGAGCAGGGCCGCGCCGCCGTGGTTGAGGTCGATCGCCCAGGTGAGTTCGGCGCCCTCGGCGAGTCCGGTCACCGCGTCGATCAACTCGCCGAGCGGCTGTTCGTCGTTGACGACGCGGCGGGAAAGGAGTCGTTTGCCGTCGGCGTCGATGACGACGCAGTGGTGGGCCGATTTCCCGGCGTCGATACCTGCCCACAAGTGTTGCCGCACAAACACTCCTGTCGTTGCATCCCTGTCGAGTTGTCCCACAGACGACTGCGCCGTCGTGTCCTTACGAAGCGATCGAATCGCGTATCTCAATTAGCGGTCGAGTCGTCGCGGAGCGCCGGGCGGCCAATCCCCCTGGGCCATCAAGGGCGACTTCATGAAAGCCATACCCGGCGCTCCCGGGTGCTCGAAAGCCTATGGCAGCCAGCGACTTCGAGCACCCAAGAAGAAAGGTAAGGAC
>NZ_LZML01000205.1:0-51847 GCF_001665695.1 Nocardia sp. 852002-51101_SCH5132738
TTGAACACTCATGGTGTGCCGCGTCGTATGAACATCGGCCAGATCCTGGAAACACACCTCGGCTGGATCGCCAAGGCCGGCTGGCAGGTCGACGGCGCCGAATCCGGCAACCTGCCGGACTGGGCGAAGAACCTGCCCGAGGAGATGCTGGGTCAGGAAGCCGACACCAACATCGCGACCCCGGTGTTCGACGGTGCGCAGGAAGACGAGCTGACGGGTCTGCTGGGTTCCACCCTGCCGAACCGCGACGGCGAGACCATGGTCGACGCCAACGGTAAGTCGGTGTTGTTCGATGGTCGTTCGGGTGAGCCGTTCCCGTATCCGGTGGCGGTGGGGTACATGTACATCCTGAAGCTGCATCACTTGGTGGACGACAAGATTCACGCGCGGTCGACGGGTCCGTACTCGATGATCACTCAGCAGCCGCTCGGTGGTAAGGCGCAGTTCGGTGGTCAGCGTTTCGGTGAGATGGAGTGCTGGGCCATGCAGGCCTACGGCGCTGCCTACACGCTGCAGGAGCTGCTGACGATCAAGTCCGACGACGTGGTCGGTCGTGTGAAGGTGTACGAGGCGATCGTCAAGGGCGAGAACATTCCCGAGCCGGGTATCCCGGAGTCGTTCAAGGTTCTGCTCAAGGAACTGCAGTCGCTGTGCCTCAACGTCGAAGTACTGTCCTCCGACGGCGCGGCGATCGAGATGCGCGACGGTGACGACGAGGACCTCGAGCGTGCCGCGGCCAACCTCGGCATCAACCTGTCCCGCAACGAAGCTGCGACGGTCGACGACCTCGCGCAGTAGCCGATCGGTCCCGGCGCCCGCATTGGGCGCCGGGGCATAGTTTCCCGCTCCGCGGAAGTGGTCCGCCACGGCGGACGAACTAGCGAACTTTGCTCGATACTGAACCCGAACAGGGGAAAGGAAGTTACGTGCTAGACGTCAACTTCTTCGATGAACTCCGGATCGGCCTGGCGACCGCCGAAGACATTCGCAACTGGTCCTACGGTGAGGTCAAGAAGCCGGAGACCATCAACTACCGCACGCTCAAGCCGGAGAAGGACGGCTTGTTCTGCGAGAAGATCTTCGGTCCCACCCGGGACTGGGAATGCTACTGCGGCAAGTACAAGCGCGTCCGCTTCAAGGGCATCATCTGTGAGCGCTGTGGCGTCGAGGTGACTCGCGCCAAGGTGCGTCGTGAGCGGATGGGCCACATCGAGCTGGCCGCGCCGGTCACCCACATCTGGTACTTCAAGGGTGTGCCGAGCCGCCTCGGTTACCTGCTGGACCTGGCGCCGAAGGATCTCGAGAAGATCATCTACTTCGCCGCCTACGTCATCACCACCGTCGACGAGGATCTGCGCCACAACGAGCTGTCCACGCTCGAGGCGGAGATGGAGGTCGAGAAGAAGGCGATCGCCGACCAGCGCGATGCCGACCTGGAGGCCCGCGCCCAGAAGCTCGAGGCCGACCTGGCCGAGCTCGAGGCCGAGGGTGCCAAGTCCGACGTCCGCCGCAAGGTCAAGGACGGCGGCGAGCGCGAGATGCGCCAGCTGCGCGACCGCGCCCAGCGCGAGCTGGACCGGCTCGACGAGATCTGGACCACCTTCACCAAGCTGGCTCCCAAGCAGCTGATCGTGGACGAGGTCCTCTACCGCGAGCTGCAGGACCGCTACGGCGAGTACTTCACCGGCGCGATGGGTGCCGAAGCCATCCAGAAGCTGATGGAGAACTTCGACATCGACGCCGAGGCCGAGAACCTGCGCGAAACCATTCGCACCGGTAAGGGCCAGAAGAAGCTGCGCGCGCTCAAGCGCCTGAAGGTCGTCGCGGCCTTCCAGTCCAACGGCAACTCGCCGATGGGCATGGTCCTCGACGCCGTTCCGGTGATCCCGCCGGAGCTGCGCCCGATGGTTCAGCTCGACGGTGGCCGCTTCGCCACCTCCGACCTGAACGACCTGTACCGCCGCGTGATCAACCGCAACAACCGCCTCAAGCGACTGATCGACCTCGGCGCCCCCGAGATCATCGTCAACAACGAGAAGCGGATGCTGCAGGAGTCCGTGGACGCGCTGTTCGACAACGGCCGTCGCGGTCGCCCGGTGACCGGCCCCGGTAACCGCCCGCTGAAGTCCCTGAGCGATCTGCTCAAGGGTAAGCAGGGTCGTTTCCGTCAGAACCTGCTCGGTAAGCGCGTCGACTACTCCGGCCGTTCGGTCATCGTCGTCGGTCCGCAGCTGAAGCTGCACCAGTGTGGTCTGCCCAAGCTGATGGCGCTGGAGCTGTTCAAGCCGTTCGTGATGAAGCGTCTGGTCGACCTGAACCACGCGCAGAACATCAAGTCCGCCAAGCGGATGGTCGAGCGGCAGCGTGCCCAGGTGTGGGACGTCCTCGAAGAGGTCATCGCCGAGCACCCGGTCATGCTGAACCGTGCGCCCACGCTGCACCGCCTGGGTATCCAGGCCTTCGAGCCGCTGCTGGTCGAAGGTAAGGCCATCCAGCTGCACCCGTTGGTCTGTGAGGCCTTCAACGCCGACTTCGACGGTGACCAGATGGCCGTGCACCTGCCGCTGTCGGCGGAGGCGCAGGCCGAGGCCCGCATCCTGATGCTGTCGTCGAACAACATCCTGTCCCCGGCGTCCGGCCGCCCGCTGGCCATGCCGCGTCTGGACATGGTGACCGGTCTGTACTACCTGACCCGCCTGGAAGAGGGCGCCAAGGGCGAGTACCGGCCTGCCACCGCGGATGCTCGCGAGCAGGGCGTCTACGCGTCGCCGGCCGAGGCCCAGATGGCCGTCGACCGCGGCGAGCTGACGGTTCGTTCGCTGATCAAGGTGCGCCTGACCGATCAGCGCCCGCCGAAGGACATCGAGGCTGAGCTGTTCCCCGAGGGCTGGCAGCGCGGCGACGCGTGGCTGTGCGAGACCACCCTGGGCCGGGTCATCTTCAACGAGCTGCTGCCCGCGGACTATGCGTTCATCAACGAGCAGATGCCGAAGAAGCGGCAGGCGACGATCATCAACGATCTCGCCGAGCGCTACCCGATGATCGTGGTCGCGCAGACCGTCGACAAGCTCAAGGACGCCGGCTTCTATTGGGCCACGCGTTCGGGTGTCACCGTCTCCATGTCGGACGTTCTCGTTCCGCCGGAGAAGGCCGAGATCATGGAGCGCTACGAGGCGCAGTCCGACCAGATCGAGAAGAAGTACCAGCGTGGTGCTCTCGACCACCAGGAGCGCAACAACGCCCTGGTCAAGATCTGGCAGGAAGCGACCGAAGAGGTCGGTAAGGCGCTGCGTGCGCACTACCCGGCCGACAACCCGATCATCACGATCGTCGATTCGGGCGCCACGGGTAACTTCACCCAGACTCGTACCCTCGCGGGCATGAAGGGTCTGGTGACCAACCCGAAGGGTGAGTTCATTCCGCGGCCGATCAAGTCCTCGTTCCGTGAGGGCCTGACCGTTCTGGAGTACTTCATCAACACCCACGGTGCGCGAAAGGGTCTGGCCGACACCGCGCTTCGTACCGCCGACTCGGGCTACCTGACCCGTCGTCTGGTGGACGTGTCGCAGGACGTCATCGTGCGCGAGACGGACTGTGGCACCGAGCGCGGCATCCTCGTCGCGATCGCCGAGAAGCAGCCCGACGGCCTGCTCATCCGCGATCCGCACGTGGAGACCAGCACCTACGCCCGGACGCTGGCCGCCGACGCGGTCGACGCAGGAGGCAACGTCATCGTGGAGAAGGGGCACGACCTCGGCGACCCCGCCATCGAGGCGCTGCTCGAGGCCGGCATCACCGACGTCAAGGTCCGCTCGGTGCTCACCTGCACCACCGGCACCGGCGTGTGTGCGACCTGCTACGGCCGCTCGATGGCGACCGGCAAGCTGGTCGACATCGGTGAGGCCGTCGGTATCGTCGCCGCCCAGTCCATCGGTGAGCCCGGTACCCAGCTGACCATGCGTACCTTCCACCAGGGTGGTGTCGCGGGTGACGACATCACCGGCGGTCTGCCCCGCGTGCAGGAGCTCTTCGAGGCTCGTGTGCCCAAGGGCAAGGCGCCGATCGCGGAGGTCTCGGGCCGGGTGCGGCTCGAGGACGACGACCGCTTCTACAAGATCACGATCATTCCGGACGACGGTTCGGACGAGGTGGTCTACGACAAGCTGTCGAAGCGTCAGCGTCTGCGGGTGTTCAAGCACGAGGACGGCTCCGAGCGTCTGCTCGCCGACGGCGACCACGTCGAGGTCGGCCAGCAGCTGCTGGAGGGCTCGGCCGATCCGCACGAGGTGCTGCGTGTGATGGGCCCGCGTCAGGTGCAGATCCACCTGGTCCACGAGGTCCAGGAGGTCTACCGGTCGCAGGGTGTGTCCATCCACGACAAGCACATCGAGGTCATCGTTCGCCAGATGCTGCGCCGCGTGACCATCATCGACTCGGGTGCGACGGAGTTCCTGCCCGGTTCGCTGGTGGAGCGTTCGGAGTTCGAGGCGTCCAACCGCCGCGTCGTCGCCGAGGGTGGCGAGCCCGCGTCGGGTCGCCCGGTGCTGATGGGTATCACCAAGGCGTCGCTGGCCACCGATTCGTGGCTGTCGGCGGCCTCCTTCCAGGAAACGACTCGTGTCTTGACGGACGCGGCGATCAACTGCCGCTCCGACAAGCTGATCGGCCTGAAGGAGAACGTGATCATCGGTAAGTTGATCCCGGCCGGTACCGGTATCAACCGCTACCGCAACATCCAGGTGCAGCCGACCGAAGAGGCCCGTGCCGCGGCGTACGCGGTGCCGTCCTACGACGACACCTACTACAGCCCGGAGGGCTTCGGCACCACCACCGGTGCCGCGGTCCCGCTGGACGACTACGGTTTCAGCGACTACCGGTAATCCGGTAGAGGACAACCACATTCGGCCCCCGTTCCGAACGGAACGGGGGCCGAATCGTATTCACGGTTCGCTCGGTGCGAGCGCCTTCGGGTGGAACCGAGTCGAATGAGCGAGGAAACGGACCCGATCACGATCGATCCAGCGGGTAGCCTTCAGGTATGACCGTCGCCCACCATCACCACGACGAACCGATCCGCGGTCGGATGGTGCTGTTGCCGACGCCGCCACCCGGCGGGTTCACCGCCGAAGATCTACCTCGCTTGATGGAAGTAGTCGATGGCAACTTCGAGCTGCTGGACGGTGAAGTCGTGATGATGGCCCCTGCTGATCCCTGGCACGACGAGGTCCGGGACACGCTGAAGGCCGCGTTACGACCGATCCTGCCGACGGAGATGGTCGTGATCTCCGAGAAGGGCATCGACCTGGGCCATTCCGTGCCGGAGCCGGATGTTCTGATCGTGTCGCGGGCCGCGTTCGGGCCGCATACGTCGGTCTACCAGTCGGGGGACGTGCATCTCGCCGTAGAGATCGTCTCGCCCAGCACGAAGACCAAGGATCGCAAACTTCGTCCCGCGCAGTATGCCGAGGCAGGCATCAAGTGCTTCTGGCGCGTCGAGAACGAGGATGACGCGATGGTCGTTTACACGTTCGAGCTGCTGCCCGAGGGCGGTTGCTACGCGCCCAGTGGCGTCTTCCGCAAACAGTTGCGCATCGAGAAGCCTTTCCCGATCGACGTGGAACTGCCCGAAATAACCTGGTAGGCGGCCTCGGAAACCCGCCGGCGGGTCGGTCCGCCGATCAGGCTTCCGCTTCGAGGGTGTGGCGGGCGGCGATGAACAGGGTGGTGCAGACGTCGGTGAGTGCGGCGGGGGTGTGGGGTGTGCCGCTCATCAGCCAGTCGACCAGTAGGTGGTTGACGCCGCCGACGAGGGCGACCGCGGCCGCATGTTGTTTGGCCGACAGGGGTTCGGAGCGGGCGGCGGCCCAGGTGGTGGTGACGATCTCGGCGAATTCGCGCAGTACCTCGTGGCGGCGTTCCTCCATGGTGGAGGACACGCCGACGGCCTCGATCAGGGCCACTCTGGCAAGTCGCCGATCCTCGGTCAGATATTCGATGAACGTCTGTATTCCGGCACGGGTTCGGTCATCGATGTCGTCGCCCGCCGATATCATCGCGGCCGTGGTGGCGGCGCGCACCTGGTCCACGACCTCGGAATACAAGGCGGCCAGGCAACTTTCGCGGTCGGCGAAGGATTCGTAGAAATACCGTTCGGTGAGCCGCGCGACCCGGCAGATCTGTTTGACCGAACTGCCCGCATACCCGGTGGTGCCGAAAACCTCCAGCGCGGCGTCCAGGATCGCCGCGCGCCGCTGCACTCGACGCTCGTCCGGCATCAGTCCCTGATACTTCCGTCCCGACATGCCCCTGTCCTTACGTCCCGGCCTATGGCACACTAGAGCATCGTTGCTGACACGCAGGCATGTCAGAATGGAGAACATCCATGACCTCACCGATTGCCGGTCGTGTCGTCGCGGTGACCGGCGGGGCGCGGGGCATAGGCCGGGAGATCGCGCGCGTGCTCGCCGAGGCCGGTGCCCGGGTTGCCATCGGCGACCGGGACGAACCGGCGGCTGTCGCCACCGCGGCCGAATTGTCCGGTACCGTGCGCGGTTTCGCGCTCGACGTCACCGACACGGACTCTTTCCGCGGCTTCGTCACCGCCGTGGAATCGCTGTGGGGTCCGATCGACGTGCTGGTCAACAATGCCGGGGTGATGTGGGTGGGTCCGTTCGACGCGGAGCCCGAGGTCGCGACCGCGCGCATGCTGGAGGTCAATCTGCACGGCGTCATCCGCGGCGTGCGGCTGGTTGCACCGGGCATGCGGGCGCGGGGGCAGGGCCATATCGTCACGATCGCCTCGGCCGCCGCGCGATTGTCCCCGCCCGGCGAATCGACCTACGCCGCGACCAAACACGGGGTGCTCGGCTATCTGACCGGCGTGCGCGAGGAACTGCGCGGCAGCGGCGTGCGGATCTCGGTGATCATGCCGGGGGTGGTCGCGACCGAACTGGCCGCGGGAACCGCCACCGGCGCCGCGAAACTGCTCCAGCCCGCCGATGTCGCCCGCGCGGTGCTGCGGACCCTCGAACACCCTCGTTTCGAGGTCACCGTGCCGCGATACATCGGTCCTCTCGTCCGGCTCGCCGAACTGCTCCCGCAGCGCCTGCGCGACCTGACCTTCCGGCGCATGGTTCCCGATCAGGTCGCCGCGACCCGCGGTTCCACCACCCGCGCGGCCTACGAACGCGGCCTGGCCGATCCCACCGGTGGGGACACCGCATGACGCCCTACCCGCCCGCTCGCTGATTCGGGCGACCACAGACCGCGTCGGCGCAGCATTGAGCCGCCCGCGCCGACGCACCCGGCCTGCCGGTTCCGGTCGACCGGAACCGGCAGGCGCTCGGAGAAGCGATCGCTGTCGCGGGGGGTCGCGAATTACCCGCCGACGTAGGCGGCGAGGTGTTCGCCGGTGAGCGTCGAGCGATCGGCGACCAGATCGGCCGGCGTTCCCTCGAAGACGATGCGCCCGCCGTCGTGGCCGGCCCCGGGACCGAGGTCGACGATCCAGTCGGCATGCGCCATGACCGCCTGGTGGTGTTCGATGACGATCACCGATTTGCCCGAGTCCACGAGGCGGTCGAGCAGGCCGAGCAGGTTCTCCACATCGGCGAGATGCAGGCCCGTGGTCGGCTCGTCGAGAACGTAGATCCCGCCCTTCTCGCCCATGTGGGTGGCGAGTTTGATGCGCTGGCGTTCACCACCCGACAGCGTGGTGAGGGGCTGACCCAGTTTCAGATAGCCGAGTCCCACATCGCCGAGGCGTTGCAGAATCTTGTGTGCCGCCGGGAGTTTCGCCTCACCCGCGCCGAAGAACTCCTCGGCTTCCGCCACCGACATCTCCAGCACCTCGCTGATGTTGCGCCCGCCGAGGTGATAGTCCAGAACCGCCGCCTGGAAGCGTTTACCGTCGCATTCCTCGCAGGTGGTCGCGACGCCGGCCATCATCGCCAGATCGGTGTAGATCACGCCGGCGCCGTTGCAGGTGGGGCACGCGCCCTCGGAATTCGCGCTGAACAGCGCCGGCTTGACGCCGTTGGCCTTGGCGAATGCCTTGCGGATCGGCTCGAGCAGTCCGGTGTAGGTGGCCGGATTACTACGCCGGGAGCCGCGAATCGCGCCCTGGTCGACCACCACGACATCGTCGCGGTCGGCGACCGACCCGTGGATGAGCGAACTCTTACCGGATCCGGCCACGCCGGTGATCACACACAGCACCCCGAGCGGGATGTCGACGTCGACATGCTTCAGGTTGTGGGTGGAGGCGCCGCGAATCTCCAACGCGCCGGCCGACTTCCGGGGCGCGTCCTTCAGTTTCGCCCGATCGTCGAGATGGCGGCCGGTGATCGTGTCGCTGGCGCGCAGCCCCTCGATATCGCCCTCGAAACAGACTGTGCCGCCTTGGCTTCCGGCCCCCGGACCCAGATCGACGATATGGTCGGCGATCGCGATCGCTTCCGGCTTGTGCTCCACCACCAGCACCGTGTTGCCCTTGTCGCGCAACTGCAACAGCAGGTTGTTCATTCGCTCGATATCGTGCGGATGCAGGCCGATGGTGGGTTCGTCGAAGACGTAGGTGACATCGGTCAGGGACGAGCCGAGGTGGCGAATCATCTTGGTGCGCTGGGCTTCACCGCCGGAGAGCGTGCCCGCCGGCCGATCCAGTGACAGATAGCCGAGGCCGATCTCGGTGAACGAGTCGAGCAGGTGCTGCAGACCTTTCAGCAGCGGTGCGACCGACGGCTCGTCGAGAGCGCGCACCCATTCGGCGAGATCGCTGATCTGCATCCGGCAGACGTCGGCGATGCTCTTGTCGCCGATCTTCGAGGACCGGGCCTCGGCGCTGAGCCGGGTGCCCTCACATTCCGGGCAGGTCGTGAAGGTCACCGCACGCTCGACGAACGCACGGATATGCGGCTGCAGCGAATCGACATCCTTGGACAGCATCGACTTCTGGATCTTCGGGACCAGCCCCTCGTAGGTGAGGTTGATGCCCTCGACCTTGATCTTGGTCGGCTCCTTGTAGAGCAGGTCGTGCAGTTCCCGCTTGTTGTACTTGCGGATCGGCTTGTCGGGGTCGAACAGCCCGCAACCGCGGTAGATGCGGCCGAACCAGCCGTCCATGCTGTAGCCGGGGATGGTGAGCGCACCCTCGTTGAGCGACAGGCTCTCGTCGTAGAGGGCGGTCAGGTCGAAATCGGTGACCGAGCCCATGCCCTCACAGCGCGGGCACATACCGCCGAGCCGGTGGAAGGTCGCCTTCTCGGCCTTGGTCTTACCGCCGCGCTCGACGGTGATCGCACCGCTGGCGGTCACCGAGGGCACATTGAACGAATAGGCGTTCGGCGAGCCGATCTGCGGCTGGGCGAGGCGGCTGAACAGGATGCGCAACATCGCGTTGGCGTCGGTGGCGGTGCCGACCGTGGAGCGGGGGTTGGCGCCCATTCGCTCCTGGTCGACCGAGATCGCGGTGGTGAGGCCGTCCAGGAAGTCGACCTCCGGCCGCGACAGCGTCGGCATGAAGCCCTGGACGAAGGCGCTGTAGGTCTCGTTGATCATCCGCTGCGATTCCGCGGCGATGGTGCCGAAGACCAGCGAACTCTTCCCCGATCCCGAGACGCCGGTGAAGACGGTCAGGCGACGCTTGGGAATTTCGACGCTGATGTCTTTGAGATTGTTGACCCGCGCACCGTGTACGCGGATCAGGTCGTGGGTGTCGGCAACGTGCCGGTCCGGCGTCGAGGCCTTGCTCATGGTTTCTCCAATTCAGGGTGGGCGGCCTGGTCCGCCGGCCGGCTCGGTTGTCGGGGTCGGCTCAGGAGGCCTGTTGGATCCGCAGCAGATTGCCCGAGGGATCGCGGAACGCGCAGTCGCGCAGTCCGTAGGGCTGGTCGGTCGGCTCCTGCACGACCTCGGCCCCGTTCGCCTGCAGCCGCTCGAACACCTCGTCGACGTTCTTGGTCGCCAGGTTGAGGCTGGCGAAGGTGCCCTTGGCCATCATTTCGGAGATGGTGCGCTGCTCTTCTTCCGTGACGCCGGGGGTGGCGTTCGGCGGGTAGAGCACGATCGAGATGTCCGGCTGTCCGGCGGGGCCGACCGTGATCCAGTGCATGCCCTTGAAGCCGACGTCGTTGCGCACCTCGAAGCCGAGGGTGTCGCGGTAGAACGTCAGCGCGGCCTCCGGATCGTCTTGCGGGAGGAAGGTGTCGTGAATGGTGATGTCCATGTCGCTCACGCTAATTCCTACTCGGTAACCTGCGCTTCTCGATTCCTGATCGGTCTGGTCACCTGTTTCGCGACACACGACGGCATGCCCAGAGTGGCGTCGGCGGCCTCGCGCCGGTAGACGCTCGGCGGCACTCCGACCAGTTCGGTGAAGCGGGTACTGAAGGTGCCCAGCGATTGGCAGCCGACCTCGAAGCAGACCTCCGTCACGCTGAGATCACCCCGGCGCAGCAGCGCCATCGCGCGTTCGATTCGCCGCGTCATGAGATATCCGTACGGCGATTCCCCGTAGGCGAGGCGGAACTGCCGGCTCAGATGCCCCGCGGACATGTGCACATCGCGCGCGAGGGCCTCCACATCCAGGGGTTTCGCATATTCCCGGTCGATGCGGTCGCGGACCTTGCGCAGCCGGGCGAGATCGCGCAGGCGCGGGTCGGGGGCAGGTGTGCTGCTCACAACGCGATGGTGCCACGCGGCGCCGACATTGCCCAGCAACCCTCACCACGAGCGGGACGAGGGGTGGCGGCGGACGAGGTCAGCGCTCTCGGACCGGTGGGCATTTCTTCCCCGCGAGATGGCATTTGTCCTCGAAACCCGCGGGTAGCCAATTTCCGGACAGCAGCAGCGGATGATTCGGAAAGTGCAGATGGGCGGCGACGACGAATATCAGTACGGCCCAAGGTGTTCGGACCTGCCACTGGTGGAAGGTCCGATTGCGGTCGACGTAGCGCGCGACCACCTGATCGGCGGCGGTCAGGTCGATCGTCTCCAGCGATGCCCACCGGATCCGGAAGGAGTAGTCGGGGTTGGTGAGGTGGATGCGGCGGTCGGAGATCATCACCGAACCGGGGCGTTCGGCGATCCAGCGCGGTTGCGACGCGGCCTCCGCACGCTGGCGCCGGGCCTGATTCACCAGCGCGTTCCCCAGTTGCGCGGCCGCGACGAAGGAGGCGCTGCCCGCGACGTAGATGTTGTTGCGGGTCCAGCTGCCGTCCCCGGGCGCCCGCCAGAACGACCAGGTCGCCGGGCCTTCCGCGATACAGACCTCGCCCGGGTCGATCCGGATCCGGGTGGACTTGACGGGCATCCGCGCCAACTCCTCGCGACGCAGCAGATCGAGCACCCCGCAGGTGTACAGCAGGTGGTCGTCGAACCACGTCCATCCGGCCCGGTCGGCGAGGGCCCGGTCGATATCGGCCAACGGGTCGAACACTGCGATCTCACCACCTTCATCGACATACGCGACGCTGGATATCCACGGTATCGGAGGAGGCCACCGCCCGGCGAGGGCCGGCGGATCCGCCCGGTAAGCTGCTGACGCCTCGGTGGGTTCGACCAGAAGGGGGACCGTGGCCGCACTCGCGATCGGCGAGACGTTCGCCGGTTACCTCATCGAGGGCGTCCTCGGCCGTGGCGGAATGGGAACGGTCTATCTCGCCCGCCACCCGCGGCTGCCGCGCCGAGTGGCACTGAAGCTGCTCGACCGCGAGGTCTCCGCCGATCACGAGCGCCGCCGCCGGTTCGATCAGGAAGCCGATATCGTTGCCCGCCTGGAACATCCGGGCATCGTGCGGATCTACGACCGCGGCGCCGATGCCGGACACCTGTGGATATCCATGCAGTATGTGCACGGTACCGATGCGGCGCGGCTGGACCGGCGGGCTCTCACCACCGAGCGGGTGTTGCGCATCGTCACCGAAACCGCTGCGGCACTGGACTACGCGCACAGCAAGGCGGTATTGCACCGCGACATCAAACCGGCGAACATCCTGCTCGAGACACCCGAGGCCGGTCGCGCCGAACGGGCGGTCCTCACCGATTTCGGCATCGCCCGATTACAGGACGCCGATACCGAACTCACGGTGACCGGCACCCTCACCGCCACTCTCGCCTACGCCTCCCCGGAACAGCTCTCCGGTGAACCGCTCGACCATCGGTGCGACCAGTATTCCCTGGCCTGCACCCTGTTCACCCTGTTGTGCGGCCGGCCGCCCTATGCCGGAACCAATCCCGGGCAGGTGGTCGCCGGGCACGTCACCAAACCGATTCCCCGGCTGACCGCGGTGCGATCGGACCTGCCGCCGGCGCTCGACGCGGTGCTCGTGCGGGGGATGGCGAAACACCCGGGCGAGCGGTACGGCAGCTGTGGGGAATTCGCCGCCGATCTACGAAATGCCTTCCACGGCCGAGGATCTGGTTCGGTACGCGATGTGTATCACGCCCCGGACCGTGCCGAGGAGGAAGGGGCGGTGGCAGTCACGCAGGCGGGATTTCCGGTGCGGCAGGCATTCGACGTGCCGGGGCGGGGGCATCGACCGACGCCGGGCGAGCCGTCGATCGCTTCGCCGGCGGTTCGCGTCGGGGCGCGGCCGAGGAGGTGGATCCGGCGAGGCGCGGCCGTCGCCGCAGTCGTGGTCCTCGTGGCCGGAGCGGGGCTGGCGATCGGGGAACTGTCGGGCCGGGGTTCGGCTCCTGTCGGCTGGGATGCGAAACATCGGCTGATCGTGGACAGTTTCCCGCAGCTGTTGTCCGATCGGCCCGGGGAGACGGGGTGGTCGGGGACGCGGTGCGCGGTCGATGCGACGGCGGGAGAGCGAGCGGCCGTCGCCTGCGAGAATCCGGATCGGGATCTGCGCGTGGAGATCGTCGATCTCGAAAACAGCGATGCCGCAATTGAATTCGCCGCAGACGCCAGTAGACACAGTGGGGACCTGCTGGCGAAGCATCCAGGTTTCGCGGATCCGCTGGATGTGGTGTTGCCGACGCCGGACTCGACCGGGACGCAGGACCTGTACACATTGTTCCCCCGGGACGCGCAGCGTTCCCGATTCGTCCTCGGCCTGCGCTGGACCAAACATGCGGCGCTGGAGATCTACGATCGCTGGTGGCCGCAGCTGCCGATGGGTGTCGCCGCGCCGGATGCGACAGCCACCCCCGATGCGAGCGCCGCGGCGCCCGACAGTGTTCCGTGGTGCTACGCCACCCGGACCGCGACCGACGTCAACGACGACGCGCCCGGCGGCACCGCATCCGGCCCGGACGCCGTGCTGGGCTACGAATACGCGCGGTACGACACCCGAAGCGGTTCGGCGGCCCGGGAATACGTCGCTCCGGAATCGACCGCCGTCCCCTCCGCCGAAACCCTGCAGAGGCAGATCGACCAGGTCCCCGTCGGCACCCAGCACTGTGTGCACGTGACCGGTGGAGATGTCCCGGACCGCTACCGGGTGCAGGTGTTCGAGCGCCGCCCCGACCGCGGTTTCCTCTATCGCGCCTACACCGCCATCACCACCACCCGTGACGGCCGGGTGTTCATCCGGGAAATCAGGAACTGACCCCGGCACCGAGCCGGCTCGTTCGAGGTTTGGGCGGAGGAGGGCATAACGGCCATCGATCGCTGGTCCTGCGGCACTTCACAGGGCGTCCGACGCGGTCCTAACGTTGTCGGATGGCTGCACCCGAGCCGGTCGGCGTCGAGCCTCGCCGCAGCAGGGGCGTGTCCGCGCGGACACGTGTCGCCGACGCGCTGAACTCCGGCGGACTGCGCGCCGTGCGGATGTGGTGGCGAGAACCCATCGACTATCGCTGGTTGCTGAGCACGCTCCGGAACCAGGGGGCGCTCGGCCTGCTGAAATTCTCGATCGGCACATCCGGGCTGGGCCTGTGCTTCGTCGCCCTCATGCTCCTGCTGTCGCCCGAAGGCCCGCAGAGCGCGTTCGGCCGGGCGGTGATCGGCCTGTTCGCCGTTGTGGCGCTGTTGGCGGCCCTGCGCTGGTATCTACTGCCCTGGCCGACTGCTTCGGTTTCCCTGGCGTTGATAGCAGTCGCGGATATCGCCATCACGATCTGCAGCCTGCTGGTCTCCGGCCGCGTGGCGATGATCAACGCGACCACCCTCATCCTGACCGGCGGCTACCTCGCGCTCTTCCACAGCGCCAAGGCTCTCGCCGTGCACGCGGGGTGGTCGCTGTTCTCGGTGCTGCTGGTCACGGGACGAATGATGATCTCTTCCGACTCCGATCGCGACGTCCCCCTTGCGATGGCCACCGCGCTGATCATGGTCCTCGCCGTCGTTTTCGTGCTCCCCACGCTGCAGTTCTTCTATTGGGTGCTGCGCACGAACGCGTTGTCGGATCCGCTGACAACCCTGCTGAACCGGCGCGGCCTCGATTACCACCTACCGAGAGTGTTCGCCCCCGGCGCGCCGCTCTGCGCGATGGTCATCGACCTGGATCGATTCAAGGAGGTCAACGACACCTTCGGGCATCAGGAGGGCGACCGGGTGCTGGCCAGAATCGCGGCACGGTTGCGCGACACCGCCGACCCCACTGTCACCATCGCGCGCACCGGTGGTGAGGAGTTCACGATCGTCGGTCCGCTGGACGCCGGAGCCGCTCGGGCGATGGCCGAGCGGCTGCGGCGGGCGGTCGAGAATTCGAGCGATGGGGCCGCGGTCACCGCCAGCATCGGCGTGGTGGTCGTCGACCTCGGTGCGGCGACCGATGACGGTGTCTCGCCCGAGCGGCTTCTCGGCTTCGCGGACACCGCCATGTATCGGGCGAAACAACGGGGCGGCAATGCCATCGTCGTCCGGGAACTGCGCGAACCTCTCGCTTGAGCGGGAAACCGGAGCCGCCGCGGGTCGGCTCGGAAATCGGCTCGTCGCAGCGGAATCGATGCGGCACCATGGGCGATGATGCGTTACTCACTCGCCGACCTCCTGCCCTCGGTGGCCGCCGCCCTGGGGATGGATGTGCACAATCCGCTGGGCCTGAGGCCGAACCGCGATGTCGTGGTGCTGCTGGTCGACGGGTTGGGCGCCGAACTGCTCGCCCGCCACCGCGACACCGCGCCGACGCTGGCCGCACATGTGGCAACCACCGTGGCCACCGGATTCCCGGCCACGACCGCGGTCGGGCTCGCGAGCCTTGCAGTCGGCGCACCGTGCGCGACCCACGGCATCATCGGCTACAGCTTCGCCGTGCCCGCCGATGCGGGGCCGCGACTGCTCAACGCGCTGCGCTGGCGTCTGGACAGTGCGACCGGTCCGGATGCCCGCGAGCAGTACCCGCCCGAGCAGATACAGCCGGCTCGCAGCCGGGTTCAGGACCTCGCCGCGCACGGCGTCGAGGTGCACTACGTCGTTCCCGGATATCAGGGCGGATCCGGTCTGACGCGCGCCGTCTTCCGCGCCCCGGGCACGCTGCACCCGGCCGAAGACCTGGACGGCGTCCGGGACGGAATCCTTTCCGTCGCGGCCGGTTCCGGCTCCGGGTCCCGATTCGCCTACGCCTACTATCCGGAGCTGGACGCGAACGGACATCTGTACGGTCCGGGATCGGCGCAATGGCTGGCGGAACTGGCTCGGATCGATGCGCTCGTGGCGGATCTGCTGACCGAACTGCCCGCGACGTGCACGCTGATCGTCACCGGAGATCACGGCATGATTCGCGCGGGCGAGGTCGTCGATCTGGACGCACGCGCCGACCTGCATCGCGAGGTGCGATTGATCGGCGGGGAGGCCCGGGCGCGGCACGTCTACCTGGAACGTCCCGGCGCGCTGCCCGATGTGCTGGCCGCGTGGGCCGAGGAACTGGCCGGGCACGCACGTGTGGTGAGTCGCGACCAGGCGCTGGCCGAGCACTGGTTCGGGCCCACCCCGCCCGGTCCGGCGATCGCCGAACGGATCGGCGACATCATCGCCGTGGCACGCGACCGCAGCGTGCTCGTCTGCCCCGGTCGCGAACCTGTCGAATCGACACTGCTCGGCCACCACGGCGCGTGGACCGACGACGAACAACTGGTACCGGTGGTCGTCGGCGGATAGTGGCTCCGGCCCCGCGGCTTTCGGTCACGACGGCGACGGCGCGGAATCGCGGCGCCGGGTCGATCGTCGATCGATCGCCGCGCCGACCTCGTCGATCGCCGTGCGGATGAGCCGGCCGTAGCCGTCCTCGGCCAGCGCGCCGGCACGGTCGCGCGCCGCGGCGATGTGCTCCGCGGCGGCGTCGAACGAACCCAGCAGCCGGTAGTTGTCGGCGAGGTTCAGATGCAGCGAGGGGTAGAACCCGGCGATGTGCAGACTCGAGTGATGGCTCTGCACCCGCGCCTCGGTGAGGGCGTCGGCCGCGTCGAGAGCCCGTATGTCCCACACGAGTGCCTGGGCCGGATCGGTGTGGAGGTCGGCCAGGTAGTGGGCGAGGGTGCAGCGGTGCAGCGGATCGCCCACCGGTCCGATCGTCTCCCACAGTTCGGCGAGTTGCCCTCGGGCGGAGTCGGTTTCGCCCTGCCGGCCGCGTTCCACGGCCGCGCCGATGGCCGCCATGGTGGGGTCGTGGGCAACGGTGTCGGTCATGATTCCTCGAACTGGGCGGGGGCGACGGGCATCGCCAGAGTGGTGAGGTCGCCGTCGTCCGCGGATCGGATGACGACGGGCTGCTTCGGACCGGCGATGTCGATCATCACGTCCGGGCCGATGGCCGCGCCGATCGCCGGGTAGAGGGTGGTGATGTCGAAGGTGAGCTCGACATCCGGTCCGGTGACCGCGGCCGAAACCTGTTCGGCCGCATCGGAACCGGCCCCGGCGAGTGCGATCGCCCCGGTGCGGACGCACAGCCGGATATGGCGTGCGCGTAGCGATTCCACCGCCCGGACGAGTGCGTCCCTCGGCGTCACGACGCGCGTGCGGGCGGTGTCGATGGAACCCAGCAGCATGCGGTGGTCGGGAAACGGTCCCGGCAGGATGCGGCACGTACCGGCCGGCGACTCACCGGCCCGGAACCGGACCGAATGCGGTCCGGCATCCAGCCGGACCTGGTGGTGGCGGCGGATCCGCGGCACGGCCAGCCGCAGATCGTCACCGTCGACGGTCGCGGCCCACTCGGTCGAACTCGGCCGCTCGGGGACGAGGGTGCGGGTGGCGAGCCGGTAGCGATCGGTGGCCGTGAGCGTCAGCGCCTCCGCCGAGACCTCGACGTGGACACCGCTCAAGACGGGATGCTCCGGCTCGTGCACGGTCGCGGCGAGTATCTGCTCGACCGCCGTCGCGAAGACGGGACCACTGACCGTCGCGACCGCCCACCCGCGCCCGGTGCCGAGCGTCGCCTTGATCTCGGCTGCCCTTCCCCGAGCGCGGCGCACCTGCTGTTCCAGCCCGGCGACGTGCTCGTCGATGAGCTGTCCCGCGCTCTCGTCCCCGGCCGCCAGCACCGCCGCGATGGTGTCCAGCGGCATGCCGATCTCGCGCAAACCGCGGATCGCCACCGCCCGTTCCAGTTGGTCGTCGGCGTAGTACCGATATCCCGACACCGGATCCACGATCGCGGGCGGTAGCAGTCCGGAGTCTGCGTAGAACCGCAGTGCGCTCGCCGTGAGCCCGCTGGCCCGCGCGAACGCTCCGATCGTCACCATTCCGGATTCCGCCACCGCCCCATCATGAAGCTTCAGCCGACCTGAAGGTCAAGAGCGGTGAATTTCACGAGCGGTGGCTCGACCTCACCGCCGGAAGGTGCGCGAATGCGCCGACACGAGGGCGTGCGGGCAATGCGGACGGCCGCGGGGTGCGGGTGCGAATCCGTCGAAGCGCAGCGGCGGGGCCGGTGCGCGCAGCGTCAGCGTCGACGTCCACGGCCGCGCCGGCATCTCCATCCGGCACGCGACGTTCCAGCCGAACGGAATCGCGTGGGCGCGTTCGCCGTGTTCCTCCAGGCGATCGGCGAACTCGGCCAGCACGTCCAGGGTGTCGGCGAGATGGGTCAGTACGTCGGCCTGACCGGAGGCGAAGGTGAAACGACTGCCGCCCGCCACGCAGGACGGACTGCCGGCGAGGACGACGAAGGATGCGTCGCTGTCGGCGCACAGTTGCCGGACCGCGCGCACGGCGTCACCGCTGATGGGGCAGTCCCCGGGTTCGACGACGATGCGCACCAGCAGGCAGTCGAAGAATCGCCGCGGTACGCCCACGGCGGCGGAGGGCAGTTCCACCGCGCACGGACCGGCGTCGACGGGCGTGTATTCGAAGCTGCGCCAACGACTTCCGGAAATTCTCATCGTCGCGCTCGCCTCACGGTGCGGCCGGCGTGGTCCGCTCGACGCCGCAGAGGGTGTAGCAGAACACGAACGGCTCGGTGCCGTCGTTGAACCAGGCATGCGGGGCGCCGTGCTGCACAACACAATCGCCCGGTCGCAGTGCCACATCCTCACCGTCGCCGATCCGCAGGCGGCCCTCTCCGCTGAGCACCACCACGAAGTCGACGCTCTCGGTGGCGTGCACGCCGGGACGAGCCGGGTCGAAGGCCGCCATCATGCCCGGCAGCTTCTGCTCCGCCTCGGCCGCCACCGCCGCCATCTCGGCCTCGGACAGCTCGGCGTCGGGCTCGTAACTCAAACCCGGTGGGACGGAGATGAATCCGAAGCGCACTCCGCCGGGGCCGGGAAAGTAGCTGGTGTCGGCATCGGACGGCATCCGGTCGACGGGAAGTGTGGGCAGCTCGTCGACCTCCCACATCCGATGCAGTTGCGCCCCCTGCAACAATGCCAGCGTCAGCGGCTCGACCTTCTCGTCGGAAAGTACTGTGCCCTGTCCGGCGCCGTCGTCCCCGACCACGATCCTGCGCATGAAAACCTCCTGATCCTCATCCATTCCGCGCTGATCCGGACCCGTATTCCGCCGTTGTACAGCCCGTTTCCGGATATCAGCTCTCCGGCACGGTAGCGAGCGCCGGGGCGTGCCCACGTGTCCTGAAACGCACGGCCATTGTTCGCGTGCGCAGAATCGGAAAACCGGCGATGATATCCACGATGACCACTGCCGAATCGGAGACGACGAGTGCGATCGAGCCGCACGAGCGGGTCGATTACTGGGCTCATCTGATCAGCTCGTACCAGTGCGCGCTGGGCTACCGGTTCCCGACTTCCGCGGACTTTCACGGCCGGACCTCGCTGCGCCGTACCGAGTCGTATCAACTCGTCAGCTGGGAATCCGATGCCGTCACCTATTTCCGGAGTGCGCGGCTCATTCGCACCGACCCCGACCACGATTATCGTCTGCTCGTACCGATCACCGGGACCCTGGCCTTCCGCCACGGCGACGACACCGGTTCCCTGCCGCCCGGCAGCGCGTGCCTGGTCTCCACCGACGAACCCTTCGAGATGTCGATGTGTGAGGGCTCGCACGGGCTCATCGTCACGATCGCGCGCGAGGACATCCGGCATCGTCTGAACCGCCGGGAGCCACCGCCGCGGCCGCTCGATCTCAGCACCGGGATCGGCGGCGTCGCCGGGGCGGTGGCCGGCACCCTGTACACCGAGCGCGCAGCGCTCACCGACCACCAATTCGACACGGTCGCAGAACAATTGGTGGATCTGCTGTGTATGCAGATTCTCGGGGAACCACCGAGTGCGCCCGCCCAGCTGGCGCAGGTGGAGGTGAGTGCCCGGCGCTACATCCGCACGCATGCGGGCGATCCGGAGCTCACCGGCGCGCGCGTCGCGGCGGCCCTCGGCTGGTCGCTGCGCCAGCTGCAACTCGCCTTCAGTCAGGCCGGCACCACGCCGAGCGAGGTCATCCGGGAGCAGCGGCTGCAGATCGCCCGCGACCGCCTGCGGAATCCTGCCTACCGGCAGCGCAGCGTCGCCGATATCGGCGCGGATCTGGGATTCGGTTCGGCCAGTAGTTTCACCAAGGCGTTCCGCCGCCGCTTCCACACCACTCCCGGTCAGCTGCGCGCCTGAACATCCCGGTCGTCCGCCGGAATGCCGACGGCCCGCCTCCGTGCATGGGGTCGGGGGCGGGCCGAGGTTGCGGAGCGCGGCTCAGTTGAAGATGCCGCCGCCCTGGGTGGCGGACCCCGCCGACCCCGTCACGAACAGGTTCATGATGTTGGTGAAGACGCTGTTCGAGTTCACTGTGCCGGCGGAGTTGGAGTCGATCAGGGCGATAAAGGCGTTCATGAACTGCTTCCTCGTGCATCATGGGTCCGCGGACCCGGTTGGTTGTCCTGCCGTGCTCAGCGCAGTGGAATGAAGCTTAACCAAAATCAGCCGAATCTGAACAACCTTCTTTTCGGATTTTTCGGGCACTCCTGTCGGATCGGTGTGGCGGCGTGCTGTGGACAGGTTTCCTCGTACAGAGTAAAAAAGTGGAACACGTTTCAATTTTGGGTGCGACGGGAGACGCAATGGACCACGCTGCCATGGGCGAGCTGGTGATGGCCGGATTTCAGAAGCTGGGATTCATCCAGTTCGCGGGGGTGGAAGGGGTGGAATATCTGCCCGGCCGCAATGTGGTGAGCATGGCGCCGAAGCCGGAACACCTCAATCACAACGGCGACGTGCATGCCGCGATCCTGTTCGGCCTCGCGGAGACGGCCGCGATGGGCGCCTCCATTTCCGGCATCGTCGACCTGATGGGCGAGACGTTCATCGTCGCGCGCGACGGCCGGATCGAATATCTGGCCCGGGCCAAGGGCGAGGCGGGCCCGTTCCGCGCCACCTCGGAGTTGACCGCGGCGGAACTGGAACAGGCCCGCGCCGATATCGCCGCGCAGCAGCCGGTGGAACTGGCGATGCCGGTCGACATCACCGACAGCACCGGCAAGTCGGTCGCCGCGGCCACGTTCACCGCGGTGATCCGGCCGCGCCGCAAGTAGCCGCGCCGCGAATACGCGGGCGGTGAAGGAGATTCAGCGCTCGCTGTCCAGCATGGCCATCTGCGGGGCGGCGTAGCGGTCACCGGCGACCGCCTCGGCGGGCGCCGCCGCCTCGATCGCGGCGAGCTCCGACTCGGAGAGCCGAATATCCAGTGCGGCAACCGCTTCGGTCCAGCGGTCGACCCGGCGCGCGCCGATCAGCGGGACGATATCGGCGCCTCGGGTCAGGACCCAGGCGATCGCCAGCTGTGCCACGCTCACGCCGTGCCGGTCGCCGATCTCCGCCAGCGCGGAGACCAGCCGGAGATTGGTGGTGAGGTTCTCGCCCTGAAATCGCGGGCTGTGGGCGCGGAAATCATCGGGGGCGAAGGTCTGGTTCGCGCGCAGGGAGTCGCTCAGCAAGCCGCGCGAGAGCACACCGTAGGCGGTGATCCCGATGCCGAGTTCCCGTGCCGTGGGCAGGATTTCGCGCTCGATGCCCCGGGTGATGAGGGCGTACTCGATCTGCAGATCGACGATCGGTGCCACTGCCGCCGCACGCCGCAGGGTCTGCGCGCCGACCTCGGACAGTCCGATGTGGCGCACATAGCCGGCCTGCACCATCTCCGCGATCGCGCCCACGGTGTCCTCGATCGGAACCGCCGGATCCAGCCGTGCGGGGCGGTAGATGTCGACGTAGTCCACTCCCAGCCGCTGCAGCGAATAGTGCAGGAAGTTGCGCATCGCCTCGGGGCGCGTGTCGACGCCGCCGAAGCTGCCGTCCGGACCGCGCAGGGCGCCGAATTTCACGCTCAGCTGGTAGTCCTCGCGCGGGCGCTGGGCGAGGGCCCGGTGGATCAGCATTTCGTTGTGTCCGGCGCCGTAGAAATCGCCGGTGTCGACGAGGGTGGCGCCGGAGTCGAGGGCGGCGTGGATGGTGGCGATGGATTCGGTCTCGTCGGATTTCCCGTAGGCGCCCGACATCCCCATCGCGCCGAGACCGATGCGTCCGACCTTCGGGCCCGTCGCGCCCAGTTGTGTCTGCTCGATAGTCATGCTCGAATCCTGCGCCTCGATCCGCCGCCTTCGGCAGAGATCGTTTATCGGGGGATCGGCGATCCCTGGCTGCGGCCGCCGCGCCGGGGCACAGTGGAGTGATGGATCGCGATGAACTGGCCGATTTCCTGCGGCGCCGGCGCGAACAGCTACAGCCAGCCGATGTGGGACTGCTGCCCGGTACCCGCCGCCGGACTCCCGGCCTGCGTCGCGACGAGGTCGCCCTGCTCGCCGGGATGTCCACCGACTACTACACCCGTCTCGAGCAGTCGCGGGGCCCGCGGCCCTCGGTGCAGGTTCTCGGCGCACTCGCCCGCGCGCTGCGGCTCACCGACGACGAGCGCGACCATCTCTACCACCTGTGCGGCCATGCGGCGCCCCACCGTGGCGGCGGCGACCGGCACGTCGGACCCGGGCTGCTCTACCTGCTGGACAAGCTGGAGGACACGCCCGCCTGCGTGGTGTCGGATCTCGGCGAGATCCTCGCGCAGAACCGCATGCACATCAACATGATGGGTGACCACACCCGCTTCACCGGCATGGATCGCTACCTGCTGTGGCGCTGGTTCACCGATACGGCCGGCCGGGAGACGTTCCCCGACGCCGACTGGGACCGGCTGACCCGCCGGCACGTCGCCGATCTGCGGGCGACCGCCGCGCGGCGGGCGGGCGACCCCGACGTGACGGAACTGGTGACCAAGCTGCGGGCGGTCAGTCCCGAATTCGAACGGCTGTGGTCGGCGCACGAGGTGGCGGTCCGGATCAGCGATGCCAAGCGGATCCGGCATCCGCAGGTAGGGCTGCTCGACCTGGTCTGCGAAACGCTGGTGACGCCGAATGCCGCCCAGCATCTGCTGGTCTACTATCCGCGCCCCGGTACCGACGCCAAGGAGCGGCTGGAACTGTTGCGCGTCATCGGAACCCAGACCATGACCGACGAGACCGATTCGGGCAGCACGGTTTTCGATCGGGGCTGATCAGCGGGGCGGGAACGTGCGGCGGGTGCGCGGTCGCAACCGCAGGTTGGGCAGCGGCGGCGCCGGAATGCGTTGCTGCGGAGTATGTCCCGCGACGTCGCCGAAGCGTTCGGTGTCGTGCTTCTCCCATGCGGTGCGGGCGGCGTCGATCTCGTCGTGGCTGCGGCCGACGAAATTCCACCACATCACCAGATCCTCGCCGAAGGGCCGGCCGCCGATCAGCACCACCCGCGCACCGGATGCGCTGCGCAGCCGCAGTTCGGCGCGGTCGCTGCCCAGATACAGCAGCGGACCGGGTTCGGCGAGTACGTCGTCGATGCGCACCTCACCCGACATCACCAGTACCGCATGCTCGAATTCGGGTGCCAGCGGCAGATGTGCGTCCGCGCCCGGGCCGACGGTGATGTCCGCGCCGACGATCGGGG
The DNA here is from genome assembly GCF_001665695.1 of Nocardia sp. 852002-51101_SCH5132738. NCBI lineage: Bacteria > Bacillati > Actinomycetota > Actinomycetes > Mycobacteriales > Nocardiaceae > Nocardia > Nocardia sp. 852002-51101_SCH5132738. The sequence continues at coordinate 23,311 of NZ_LZML01000205.1, forward strand.
AGTAGGTGATCGCCGGGGAGTGCACATCCCCGAGCGAGCCGATCAGCACGGTCGCCCGCAGTCCCGGGCGGGCCAGCACGGGCAGCTCGCGATGCTGCTCGAAGTGCGGGTCGATATCGCGGTGCGCGTCCGGCAGGGCGATCCAGAACTGCAGCCCCTGCCCGGCGGGCGCACCGGGCACGGTGTACTCCGAATGCGCGATACCGCGTCCGGAGGTCATCAGATTCAGCTGGCCGGGTTCGATCTCCACATCGGATCCGACGCTGTCGCGATGCCGGATCCGGCCGTCGAACGGCCAGGTCACCGTCTGCAATCCGATATGCGGATGGGGATCGATATCCGGCGGCAGCCGATGCGAGGTCTCGGTCGAACCGAAGTGGTCGAGGAAACACCAGGCCCCGACCGTCGGCAGATCGCGCTGGGGCAGCACCCGCATCACCGTGACGCCGCGCACGCCGCCCAGTGGCACCTCCCGCGCCGGATAGAAATCCGCCCGCGGGCCGGGCGTCGGCGACGATTCGCACAGCGCCTCGGCGGGATTCGCCTCGAGATCGCTCATCGGCCACCTCCGGTCCGGGGTCACCGCTGATGCCGGGCGCGGTTACCGCTGAATGCCTTTGCCCACTACGTGAGCATCGTAGTCCGGGTGCTTGTCGAGCCAGCTCTTGATGAACGAGCAGCGGGGCACGATCGCACGGCCGCGGTCGATCGTGTCCACGATCGCGTGCTGCGCCAGCGTGCCGGCCAGGCCCTTCCCACTGAACTCCGAATCCACCTCGGTGTGGATGAAGGTGGTGTCCTCGCCGTTGTCGCGATATTCGGCGAATCCGGCGAGTTTGTCGCCGTACCACACCTCGTAGCGGTGCTGCGCGTCGTTGCGGACGACTGCTGCGGTCGCGGCCTGATCGATCATCGGGTTACTCCTTCCGTTCCCGCACCGGATGCCTGCTCATGATCGACACGCGATTGAACGCGCCGATGGTCGTCGCGACCCAGACGATCACCGAAACCTGTTCGTCCGAGAGCTGTTGCCGCGCATGGGCGTACACACGTTGCAGGGTGTCCTCATCGGGCAACGTGGTGGTCGTCTCGGCGAGTGCGAGGGCGGCGCATTCGGACGGGGTGAACAACTCGGTACGCCGCCAGGCCGGCAACACGTCGAGTTGCTGTCGGGTCACGCCTGCCTTCAGTGCTGCCTGGGAGTGCAGATCCAGGCAGTACGCGCATCCGTTGATCTGCGAGACGCGCACGTTGACCAGCTCGACCAGGGAGCGGTCGAGACCGGCGGCCGCGGCGGCGTTGCGGACGGCCAGTGCGACGCTGTTGAGCGCGCGGAAGGGCTCGGGACTCTGTTTGTCGATCCAGATGCGGGCATCGGCGGCGGGGGTTTGCATAGCGGAGGCATCCTAACCGTGCGCTGCGTCACCTTGCGCGGGATGTATGCGACGTCACGCGGGTTCAGATGTCTTGCATGGCAGCCACTCTGCCCTCGTAGAGGCCGATCTTGCGGTCCAGCACGGCGAGTGTGCTGTGCAGGTCCTCGATCTGGGCGAGCACGCCCTCTCGGGTCTTGCGGAACATCTCCAGCCGCTCCGGAGTGGTCTCGTCGCCGGCGCGCACCAGCTCGGCGTAGTGGACCATATCGGCGACCGACATCCCGGTGGTGCGCAGACAGCCGATCAGGTGCAGCCAGCTCAGGTCCCGATCGCTGAACCGGCGCTTGCCGCTGGAATCGCGGCCGATGTAGTCCATCAGGCCGATTCGCTCGTACCAGCGCAGCGTGTCGCGGGTGAGGCCGGACCGCTCCGCGACATCGCCGATCGAATACTTCGGGCGCTCGTAATCCTCGGTGTGCTCGAGCGGATTCGCCGTGGTTGCCGTCATCGCCCCTCGCCTTCCTGAGCCCCGCTTGCCGACCCGCACCGGCTGCGCCGGATCTGCGCCTCGACAGTACCCACCTGGAGTGCACTCCATGCAAGCCCGAGCGCATCGGAACGCACAGCCCGGGCCGACTCGGCGGCGGCTCAACCCCGCTGCGGCAATTCCTGCACGGCCCACTTGTTGCCGTCGGGATCGGCGAAATAGGTGAACAGGCCCCAGCCCTCGTCCTTGACCGGCGTGGCCTCGACGCCGGCGGCCACCAGTTGTCGATAGGCATCCTCGGCGCTGGACACCACCATCTGCATACCGACCACGCTGCCCGGCGCGGCGTCGGTGATGCCCTTGCCGATGCAGATCGAACACCCCGAACCCGGCGGAGTCAGCTGCACGAACCGGATGTCCTCGGTCGGGCTGGCGTCGTGGTCGGCGTTGAATCCGATGCTCGTGTAGAAGTCCTTCGCCCGGTCGACGTCGGTGACCGGGATGGCGACGAGTTCGATTTTCCAATCCATGTGAGGAGCATCTCATCGACCACCGACAATCCGGGTTGCCGGACAATTCGGGCACAACCAGCGCCGAGCACCTACTCTGAGTACATGGCCAAGGAAATCGATCGGGTCCGGGCGCGGTCGGCGCTGGAGACGGTCAAGGAAAGCCCGTTCATCGCCCTCGTCGCGGCGGTCCCGGTGATCGTCGTACTGGGCGTCGTCTGGGCGCTGACGAACTGGTTCGTCGCGTTGCTGGTGCTCGTGCTGCTCGGCGCGGTCGTCGTCGTGCGCGGCAAATTCCTACGCTGACAAGCCTTTTCGACACCAGCGCGTCAGCGCGGCACGTGGAACCGGACCAATTCGCCGGTGCCCGGGTCCGCGCGTGACCACGGCCGGTCGAATTCCAGCACCGCCAGTGCGGAGGTCGGGAATTTGCGGCTGAGCTCCTCCGCCGGCAGCGAGGCGCGATTGGCCGCCAGCTCCCACGCCGTCCACGGCATCCCCGGCGAGTGGCCGATCAGCAGCAGCGTCTCCACCTCGTCGCCGGTCAACTGGATCAATTCGATCAGCGTGTGCGGCGTGGCCTCGTAGATCGAATGCTCGTAGACGACCGGCGCGTCGATGCCGGTCGCGTCGAGCGTTTCGCGGGTCCGGACCGCGTCCGAACAGCACACCGCGTCGATCGCCGGCTGGGTCTCGCGCAGCCAGGTGCCGGCCAGCGCGGCCTCGCGCCGCCCCCGGGGCGCCAGCGGCCGATCGTGGTCGTCGACACCCGGCGGATATGCGGATTTACCGTGTCGCATCAGGATCAGCGTCCGCGCCATGAGCAATACCGTAGCGCCGTAGAAAGTAAACGGTGTTATCTAAATCGCTACCTGATGAGAGATGTAACTCACTCTCGAGGCACACTGAAGGTAGTGTCACAGCGGGGGCCGAAGGCAACCGGTGCGATGCACGCCCTGTCCAAACCCGGGTGGGGACGTCCCATGATGTTTCGAGGATCTGCGAGATATGGCCTACGTGATCACGCAGCGTTGTTGCAACGACGCCAGCTGCGTTCCCGAGTGCCCGGTCGATTGCATTCGTCCCACTCCGGAGCAACCCGAGTTCGCGACGACCGAGCAGCTGTACATCGACCCCGACACCTGTATCGACTGTGGTGCGTGTGTGGATGCCTGCCCGGTGGAGGCCATCTTCTCCGAGGACGATCTGACGGCGTCGCTGGCTCGTTTCCGCGATATCAACGCCGCCTACTTCCAGCGCCACCCGCTGGAGTCGAATTTCGACCCGCTGGTGACCCCGGCACGCCCGCCCAAGGAGCTGGGCACGCTGCGGGTGGCGATCGTGGGCGCCGGTCCGGCGGCCTGCTACGCCGCCGACGAGCTGCTGCGCCGCGCCGATGTCGAGGTCGAGATGTTCGACCGGCTGCCCACCCCGTGGGGTCTGGTGCGCGCCGGTGTGGCCCCGGATCATCCGGGGACCAAGTCGGTGTCTGCCATGTTCGAGAGCGCGTTCCGGCGTGACACCCTGCAGTACCGGCTCAATGTCGAGGTGGGCAAACACATCTCGCACGAGGAACTGGCCGCCCATCACCACGCGGTGATCTACGCCGTGGGCGCCTCCACCGACCGCCGCCTGGACGTGCCCGGTGAGGATCTGCCCGGCAGCCATTCGGCGACCGAATTCGTGGCCTGGTACAACGGCCACCCCGACTACGCCGAGCGCAGCTTCGACCTGTCCGGTGAACGCGTGGTGATCGTCGGTAACGGCAACGTCGCCCTCGACGTCGCACGCGTGCTGACGCTGTCGCCCGACGAGCTGGCCAAGACCGATATCGCCGACCACGCCCTGGACGCGCTGCGCTCGAGCAATATCCGTGAGGTCGTGGTGCTGGGCCGGCGCGGTCCGCTGCAGGCCGCCTACACCTCGGCGGAGTTCCTGGCGCTGGGACATCTGAAGGGCGTCGATGTGATCATCGACCCCGCCGAGCTGGAGCTGGATCCCGCCAGCCAGGCGCTGCTCGACGATCCCGATATCGAGCCCTCGCTGCGCCTGAAGTACGAACTGGCGCAGGAGTACGCGGCCAAGGCCCCGAACCCGGACAACAAGCGCATCGTGTTCCGCTACCTGGCGTCACCGACCGAGATCCGCGGCGAGGGTCACGTCGCCGAGCTCGAGTTCGTGCACAACGAACTCGTCAGCGAGGACGGCCGCGTCGTGGCGCGGGCGTCGGATCGCACCGAGACGCTGCCGGCGTCGATGGTGTTGCGCTCGATCGGCTATCGCGGTGTTCCCATCGCGGATCTGCCGTTCGACGGGCGCGCCGGGATCGTGCCCAACGAGCACGGCCGCGTCGTCGCCGACGGCGCTCACGTCACCGGCGTCTACGTCTCGGGCTGGATCAAGCGCGGTCCGCGCGGCGTGATCGGTTCCAACCGCGTGGATGCCACCGAAACCGTGGAACAGCTGCTCGAGGACTTCACCTCGGGCAAACTGGCTGCCCCGCAAGGTGATCGGGCCGCGCTCGAGGCCCTGCTCGCGCAGCGCCAGCCCGACGCCGTCGGCCGAGAGGGCTGGAAGGCCATCGACGCGGCCGAGAAGAGCGCCGGCATGTCCGGCGGCCGCCCGCGGGTCAAGTTCACCACCATCGAAGATCTGCTCAAAGCCGCGCGCGGCTGAACACCGGTGCGTCCGGACCCTCCCCGCGGGGAGGGTCCGGACCTCGGCGGGGCTCCTTCGCGAACTCTCCGCTATCCACACTCAGGTCGGTAACGCGCCGATCCGCACGGTGGTGGTGATGGTGCCACCGACCATGAACCACAGCCGCAGCACCGGCTGGCCGTTGCGGTCACCGGGCTCGTAGCGGCTGCGCACGCTGATGTGCTGACGGGCCAGCACCGGCGCCACATATTCGATCACCGCGCGATGCGGCCCGGCCACCAGCTTCGGATAGTCCACCAGGAAGTGCTCGACCGCCTGCCAGTACATGGCGTTGTTGACGTGGTTGAACTGGTCGATATCGGTCGCGCGCACCGGGAACGTCAGATCGGTATCCGACTCCGGCGGCACCGCATCGGTCAGCCACGGCCGCCAGCGCAGCCGATGTTCGTCGGTGGTGCGGGCCAGATGCGCCAATCCCTGGTCGCTGATCCGGGTCGGCATATTCGTCGACTCGTTGATATTGATCCAGAAGCCCTCGGTCTCGATCAGGCCGCCGCTGTCGCTGGTGATCCGCACCCGCATATTCGTCCAGCGGGTCGACATCGCCGAACACCAGCGTCGCAACTGCACCCGATCCGGCCAGACGATCGGACGCACCACGTCGATGACGGTGCGGCGCACGATCCATGCCGGGTCGGTGCGGTGGAAGAACGTGCTGTGCAACTCTTCCCACGCGATGTCTTGCAAATATCGAGCCACGGCGTCGAGCCGCAGCCGGCTGTAGGGATCTACATCGCCAGCCCGGATGGGCCACGCCGAGGCGAAGCCCATGCCCTCCTGGGGAAGCGGGGCGAGTGGCTGATCGAGTGACACTGGTGCTCCTCGCGCTGCACGGTGTGCCGCGTACTTCATGCGGTGCTTCTTGTGACATGACTTTACGGGGCGCAGGTCACACTGTTACGCCGAGATGGCTCTACTCACACGTAGCAAATGTCCAGTTGTGTCGCGGCCACCGGCGTTCCGGCCGCCGATCAGTAGCCGACGTAGCCGCCACCACCGGAGACCGCGGAAACTCCCGGCACATTGTCGAGCGACCCGTAGCGATCGATCGAGTAGCGTGTGGCGGCCACGATGTTGTCGACCGGATTCCAGATGTCGGTGTGGCCCGGGGCCGCGTGGGCGTTGAAGGTGCTGTCGATGCACTGCATCAGACCCTTCGACGGATGACCGGCCGCCGCATTGCTGTCCCAGTTGTTGATCGCGTTGGGATCGCCGCCGGATTCGTGCTCGATGATGAGCGCGATCGCGTTCTCGTCAATCGATTCCGGGGGATAGCCCATCTCGATCAGGACCTGCTTGGCCTGGGCGATCCACTGCTGCACATCACCGGACGGATGTGCGGTCGGCGGCGGACCGCTGGTTGGACCGTTGTAGCTGCCGCCGCCGTAGCTGCCGCCGCTGTAGGCGCTGGTGCCGCCGCCGTGGTGGGAGTTGCCCATCAGGCTGGAGGACGCCGGGCTGCCCGAATGGCTCGCGACCGGTGTGGCGGTCGGGGCGGCGGGCGGCGCCGCCGCGGCGGGTGCGGTGGGAGCGGGTGGCGCCGGAGGTGCGGCGCCCGCACCGGTCACGGGGTCGCCGAGCGCGACCGAAGCCGTGTCGACCGTGGTTTTGGCTTGATTGAGCGCGTCGATCGCTGAGGTGGCGACGCCTTGCGCCTGGGACAGGGCGTGCTGAATCGCCACTTGCTGGTTCAAGGCGTCGATGTTCTCCACCAGGATTTCCTGCTGAAGTTTGGCGTCGCTGAACAGGTCTTCGCCGTGCGGGCCCTTCTTGTTGTCACGAAGCCATTGGATGCGGTCTGTTGCCGAGACGGTGCCGTCGTCGTTGACCTTGAACGCCGGTACGCCGGGACTCGGCGGGGTCTCGGCGATGTTCTTCAACCGTGCCACTTCGGCTTTCGCGTGTATCAGGTTCTCGACCTGTTGGTTCAACGCCGTCTGCAACCCCAGCACCGCCTGACTTACCGCCGAGGCACGCCCCTTCTCCAGTTGCATGCGCCCGTCGGCGGCTTGGGCTGCGCCGCCGCCCCATTGCTGGTCCTGGCCGAGTTTTTGAGTGCTGTCGACGGCGGTGATGACGGCTTGGTCGAGGTCTGCGGAGAGTTTGGCGACGGCAGTGGCGGCGGTGGTGAGTTTTTCCGGCGCCCATTTTTCGACATCGCCGATGGTCAATGCCGCGCCGCTCATGCGCGGATGCCGATCTTGTTCAGATCGTCGCGCAACTGCTGGTCGGTATCGATGATGACCTTGCCGGCCTGTTCGACGGTGTCGGCGATATGCGTTACGCGCGAACCGATTCGCTTCAACGCGTTCTCGACCGAATCCTTGGCGCCGGTGCAGGCCGCGTCCCAGCCGGTGCCCGGGAGCGCGCCGGCCGCGTCGGCCAGTCCGGAGTCGAGTTTGCCGATGGCATCGGACTCGTCGCGCAGGGTCTTCGCGAAACTTTGCAGGGCCGCGGGATCGATCTTCATCGCGTTCGCGGGTGGATCGTTGGGACCGGCCATGAGAAATCCCCCTCTTCGCTCAGTTCAGCGGGCCCAAGCGTAGCAAATCGGGGACCTGTGGACAGGGGTGCGCGAAGACCGGTTAACTTGTTGGAAAGCAGCCGCGGACAGAGAGGTCGTTTCATGCGCGCAGCCCAGGTGAGCAAGCTCGAGGGGCCCGAATCCATCGAGGTCGTGGACATCCCCGAACCGGCGGAATTCCCCGGTGGCGTGGTAATCGACGTCCATGCCGCGGGGGTGGCGTTCCCGGATGTGCTGATGACCCGGGGGCTCTACCAGATGAAACCCGAACTGCCGTTCGTGGTCGGCGGCGAGGTGGCCGGAATCGTGCGCTCGGCCCCCGAGGACGCGCGCGTGAAGGCGGGCGACCGGGTGGTGGCGCTGACCATGCTGGGGAACGCGGTCGCCGAAACCGCGGTGACCGCGAAGGAAATGGTGTTCCGGCTGCCGGACAACATTTCCCTCGAAGCGGGTGCGGGAATTCTGTTCAACGATCTGACCGTGCACTTCTGCCTGCGCAACCGGGGCCGGCTGGCCGAGGGCGAGACCGTGCTCGTACACGGTGCGGCCGGTGGCATCGGCACCTCCACGCTGCGCATGGCCGAGGCGCTGGGCGCGAGCCGGGTGATCGCCGTGGTGAGTACCGAGGAGAAGGCCGAGGTCGCGCGGGCCAACGGCGCATCCGATGTGGTGCTGACCGACGGCTGGCTGGCCGCGGTGAAGGAATTGACCGGCGGACGCGGCGTCGACATCGTGCTGGACCCGGTCGGCGGCGACCGGTTCACCGACAGCATTCGCTCGCTGGCCCCGGCCGGCCGGTTGCTCGTGGTCGGCTTCACCGCGGGCGAGATCCCCACCGTGAAGGTGAATCGCCTGCTGCTCAAGAACGTCGAGGTGGTCGGCGCCGCCTGGGGCGAATGGGTGATGACCCATCCGGGGTATCTGCAGGAGCAGTGGGACGAGGTGGCGCCGCTGCTGGAATCGGGCAAGATCGCGGCGCCGCAGCCCGTGCTGTACCCGCTGACGGAGACGGCGGCCGCGGTGGCCGCGCTCGACAACCGTTCGGCGAAGGGCAAAGTCGTCGTCACCGTCCGCTGAGCGGGCCTTCGTTCGGCACCCGCTGGATGTCGGTGCCGGGCCGTAGGGTGTGCGCATCATGGAACTGTCCGACCGGATTCTGAATCGCACCCTGCTGGCCCGGCAGCACCTGCTCGAGCGGTCCCCGGTGCCGGTCTCGCAGCTGTGTGAACATCTGGTCGGGCTGCAGGCCCAGGATGTGACGCCGCCCTACGTCGGATTGTGGAGCCGGATCAGCGATTTCGATCCGGCGACGGTCTCGGTCGGCCTCGAGAACCGTTCGCTGGTGCGAATCACCCTGATGCGCGCCACGATTCACCTGGTGACGGCGGCCGATGCGGTGCGCATCGCGCCGCACATCCAGCCGGAGTTGGAGAAGATCCCGTTTCGCAAGGGCTTCTTCTACGGCGCGATGGTCGGGCTGGATCCGGAGGATGTTCGCGCCCGGGGCGAGAAGGTGCTGGGAGCGGAGCCGATGTCGTCGGCGGATCTGCGGGCCCGTGCCGTCGAGAATTATCCCGACCGCGACGCCACGGCCGTGACCCAGACCTGGCTCTACCAGCTCCCGGTGCTGCAGACCCCGCCGCGCGGCCTGTGGCGGAACAACAGCCGGCCGGTGTGGTCGCGCATCGAACCGTGGCTGGACGTGCCGCTCGATGACGCATATCCGGTGCAGGAGTTGGTCCTTCGCTATCTGCGTGCCTTCGGTCCCGCGACCACGATGGATGTGCAGACCTGGTCGCGGCTGCTCGGAATCAGGGAAATACTGGCCGGGCTGGGCGAGCGCGTACGCACCTACACCGACGAGCGCGGCCGCGTTCTCTACGACGCCGCCGACGCCGAACTCGCCGATCCCGATCTGCCCGCACCCGTCCGGCTGCTGGGGTGGTACGACAATGTGCTGCTGTCGCATCGGGATCGCAGCCGGATCATTCCCGGGAATGCCCCACTGCCCCTGCAACATATGGCCGCCCAGGTGTGTCCGGTGCTCATCGACGGGTTTCTGGCCGGCATCTACAAAATATTCGCCGACAAGTCGGCGGCGCGGTTGCGCATCGCACCGAGCCGGGAATGGTCGGCGCGGGAAGCGTCCGAGGTCGAAGCGGAGGCCCGGAATCTGCTGGGCTTTCTGGAACCGAATTTGCGGCCGGAGGTCGAAATCCTCGCACCCGGAGCGAATCTCAGAACCGGGAAGTAAACGCGCGCTCAGGGCGTCGAATTCCGGTATGCCGGAGCCTTGCTCGTCCCCGCCGGAGTGAGCGTGCGCAGCAGCGGCAGCGTCCGATGTGCGACCACCGTGGACAGCACGATCACGCTGTGCGAGCGCACCACCGCGGCGCTGCGGTCGATACTCAGCAGCACCGCCTGCAGGCTCGAATGCGAATCGGCGCCGATGCGGCACAGGACATCGCTGGAACCGGTGGTCGCGTAGGCCTCGAGCACGCCGGGGATGGCGTCCAGATCGGTGGTCACCGCGTCCAGTGCGCCCTGCGCGATCTCCAGACTCACGAAGGCCTGCACATCGAATCCGGCGGCGGTGACGTCGACCCGCGGATCGTAGGAGGCGATGACCCCGGCCTCCTCCATGCGCGCGATGCGCGACTGGACGGTCGCCCGCGCCACCCGGGTGCGTCGCGACAGCTCGAGTACGCCCGCCTTCTGGTACTCGTGCATGGCGGTGAGGATCGCCAGATCCAGTTCGTCCAGTTTGGCGGGGGTGCGCGTCATCGTCGTCTCCTGTATTCGGTCCGGCGCCGCGCCACCGGACGAGGACCGGGTGCAGCTATTCAAATTGTCCAGCACTCGGCGGCATATGGTGACCAATTACGCCAGGGTGTCTACTCGAAATCCTCGATATTGCCCAGCACCACGGCTCGGAGATTATCTGGATGCATGACGATCGAGGACATCTCCCGGGACACCCGGCCCGCGGTGGCGAGCGATGCGGAGCTGCGCCGGCTCGTCGGTCTGGTCGACCACGATCCCGGTGCGGATCCGTTTCCCGTCCTCGGCTGGGACGCGCTGGTGTGGGTGGTCGGCAACGCGACCCAGTTCACGCACTACCTGCAGGCATTCGGGATGGCGCTGGAGGCCTATTCCGGACCGGAGACCGGCAACCGCGATCACAAGTCCTACGTCTTGCGCAGCGGCAGTGCGCGATTCGTGGTGTGCGGGGCGGTGGATCCGGCCAGTCCGCTGGTCGCCCACCACGACCGGCACGGTGACGGCATCGTCGATATCGCGCTCGAGGTGCCCGATGTGGACCGCTGCATCGCGCACGCCCGGCGGCAGGGCGCGCGGATCCTGGTCGAGCCGCACGACGAGTCCGACGAATTCGGCACGGTCCGCATCGCTGCCCTGGCCACCTACGGCGAAACCCGCCACACCCTCGTCGACCGGTCGCGCTATCACGGTCCGTATCTGCCGGGATATATCGCGCGCCGTTCGAATTATCAGCCGCGGGCGCCGCATCGGCTGTTCCAGGCCGTGGATCACGTCGTGGGCAATGTGGAGCTCGGGCGGATGGACGAATGGGTGGAGTTCTATCGGCGCGTCATGGGCTTCACCGATATGGCCGAATTCGTCGGCGACGATATCGCCACCGAATACTCGGCCTTGATGAGCAAGGTCGTGGCCAACGGCAACCACCGGGTGAAATTCCCGTTGAACGAACCGGCCGCCGGGCGCAAACGCTCACAGATCGACGAATATCTGGAGTTCTACGGCGGCCCGGGCGTCCAGCACATCGCGCTGGCCACCGGCGACATCCTGAGCACCGTCGACGCCCTGCGCCGGGAGGGCATCGAATTCCTCGACACCCCGGACGCCTATTACGACGATCCCGATCTGCGCGCCCGCATTGGCCAAGTCCGCGTCCCCGTACGACAACTGCGATCGCGCGGCATCCTGGTCGACCGCGACGAGGACGGATACCTGCTCCAGATCTTCTGCAAGCCCCTCACCGACCGCCCCACCGTGTTCTTCGAATTGATCGAGCGGCACGGCTCGCTGGGCTTCGGAAAGGGCAACTTCAAGGCCCTGTTCCAGGCGATCGAGCGGGAACAGCACGCGCGCGGGAACCTGTGACCGGGCGCGCGTCCTCACCCGGCGTCGGGCAGTGCGCGCAGGCGCGCCTTGATGTCGAGGCGCCGTCGTGACCGCACGGTGTAGACGGCCAGCGCGGCGATGATCGTCCACTGCACCGGGTTCATCAGCGCGACCGCCGCCGGCACCGGCAGGCAATAGATCACCAGGAGGCGCACCACCGCATCGACCGCGAGTCCAGCGCTCCACACCGCCGTGGCGATCGTGAACGCGCGGCGCACGACGGAGTCGTTGTGCCACAACGTCTCCCAGTGCACGGCGGAATCCGGCCCGAGCGCGTGCATGCGCTGCGAGATCGCGAACATCGCCGGTCGGCCCAGCAGGCAGCTGCCCGCCAGCAGCACACTGATCACAGCGGAGGTGATCGGGTCCTTGGCCAGCATCATTCGCTCGTCACCGCCGAGTACGGCCAGGACGAGGCCCAGTGCGTTGAGCAGGAAGACGAACACGGCGATGCCGTCGGCCTTGCGGCGCGCCGCCGCGATACCGAGCGCCCACCCGCCCGCGACGATCGTCGAACCCACCAGCGCTCGATAGCTGGTGAACCCGGCCGCGAGCAGCAGATAGTAGGTCGCGGGCGACAGGCCGATATCGGCCGCGAATCCGAGCACCCGCCACAGCCGGCGTGGTTCGCTCCCGGTGTCGGCGGCGGTGAATGTGGCGGTGTCGGTCATCGGAATCTCCCCTGTGAGTACTGGCGCTATGTCGTTGACACGCTAGGGATTTCGCGCATGTGTGCGCCTCGGCCGGGAGATGGACCACGGGATCTCCACCCACGGGTGGAGCCTGCGCGGCCGAATCTCGGCCCGACGGTCGTTCCGGCAACGATTCGACCGCGCCTACCGTCGTGGTACCGGCACGACATGCCACCAGGAGGGTTATGCGAGAGGGGCTGCGGGAGTTCGGGCGAAGGCTGATCGGCAACGATCCCGACGCCAGCCCGTTGATGCGTTCGATCGGCGCGACGCTGCTCGCGGCCAATCTGGTGTTCAACCACCGGGGAGCGCCGGCGGCGTGGCTGTGGGCGGTGCTGGCGGCCGCCTATGCCGGGTGGCTCGTGTTCGCGGTGGTCGAATCCCGGTATCCCCGGGTGGCCACCCTGGCGTTGACCTGGTGCGCCTTGTCGAGCGCGGCGGTCGTCGGAGCGGCCCCGGACATCTCCGCGTTCATCATGCTGTGCGCGGCGGCCAGTGTGCTCGCCCAGCAGTTCCGGTCCGCTACCCGAATCATCCTGCTCGGCTTCGCGGCACAGGTCGCGGTTCTGATCGCCGGTTGTGCGGCGGCCGGGAAGAGCCTCGGCGACCTGCTGACCTACGTCGGCGTGCTCGTCATACTGCTGCTGCTCGGTTTGTATCGCCGACAGCATCGACTGCGCGTACGCCAGACCCAGCTGCTGCTCGAACAGACGCGGCGCGCACAGGACGAACAGGCTCGGGCGGCCGCGCTGGACGAACGTGCCCGGATCGCGCGGGAATTGCACGATGTACTGGCACATTCGCTGGGAGCGCTGAGTATGCAGTTGGAGGTCGCGGAGCTGCTGCTCGACGAAAGGGGCGATATACCGGGCGCATTGGCGCATGTGCGGCGCTCGCACCGGCTGGCCCGCGACGGATTGATCGAGGCGCGCGGTGCGGTGGCCGCGCTGCGGGGCGACGTGCCACCGCTGCCCGATGCCGTGCGTGAACTGGTCGAGAGTTATCGGCGCGATCACCGGATGACGGTGGAACTGCGCTGCGACGGCCCCGCCCGGCCGATGGATTCCGGTGCCGCGGTATCGCTGCTGCGCACCCTGCGCGAGGCGCTGACCAATGCCGCCAAGCACGCACCGGGCCGGCCGGTGCAGGTCGCGCTCGAGTTCGCGGCCGGCGAGGTGCGACTGTCGGTGCGAAACGCGTTCGCGGAGCAGAAGAATCGCGAGCCGCTGCCCGGCGGCGGGTACGGTCTGACCGGGATGCGTGAGCGGATCGCATTGGCCGGGGGCACGCTGTCGTCCGGTGCGGCCGACGGCGAATGGGTTGTGACAGCGGAGGTTCCGATTTGAGTGAGGGACAGGAACCGCTCCGGGTGCTGGTGGTCGACGACCAGCAGGTGATGCGTGAGGGTCTGGTCGCACTGCTGGGCCTGGTCGACGAGGTGCGTGTGGTCGGCGCCGCCGGTGACGGTGAACAGGCGCTGCGGGCGGTGGCCGAGACCGGCCCGGATGTGGTGCTCATGGATCTGCGGATGCCCGTACTCGACGGCGTCGAGGCGACCCGCCGGATCGCGGCCGACCATCCCGGCACCGCGGTACTGGTACTGACCACCTACGCCGACGACGCCTCGATCGTGAGCGCGCTGCGCGCGGGCGCGCGCGGCTACCTCACCAAGGACGCCGGCCGGGCGGAGATCGTCGCCGCCATCCGTGCCGCGGCGGCCGGGCAGTCCACCTTCGACGCCACGGTGTCCCAGCGGCTGGTGGACGCCCTGATCGGAGCACGGGACCGGCCGACGCCGAGTGCCCCTGCCGCCGGTACGCCGAATCCCGACGGCCTCACCGCTCGCGAGGCGGAGGTGGTCGCGCTGATCACGCGCGGACTGAGCAATGCCGAAATAGCCGCCCACCTGTTCGTCTCGCCGGCGACGGTGAAAACTCACATCAACAACGCCTTCGCCAAGATCGGCGCCCGCAACCGCGCCGACGCCGTCCGCTACAGCTACCGCCACGGCCTGGCCGACCCGACCGCCGACTGAGGTGGTGGCCCTGTGCTACGCGACACCCGGGCCCAGGACGCCGAAACCAGTAGAGTGCCCATCATGCGATTGACGGCGGCGATTGTCACCGGGACGGCTCTCGCGGCACTGCTGGCGGGCTGCGGTTCGGGCGACAAGTCCGACAGTGATTCCCCGTCGGTTCGTCCGCCCGCGAAGGTGGCGGCGCTGGGCCCGTTCGTGGGGGAGTGCGGGCATGTCACCGATGACGAGGTCCGGAATCTCGGTGGGCTCGGTCAGATCTCGCAGGTGTTCAAGAATTCGGTCGGCTGCAATTGGCAGGCCGGCGGAATCGGCGGTCCCAGCGTGACGTTCGCGTCGTATCGGGGCAGTCCGATCGGGCGGGAGAAGGCGTGGGTCACCGCCCAGGGCCGCAATCCGGAGTCGATCGAGGTCGGCGGGCATCAGGGTTTCCAGGATGCGAGCCCGGACGGCACCATCTGTGACTTCGCGGTGCAGCTGGGCGACGACTTCTTCGAATGGTCGACCTCGGCCGGCGCATTCGGGCAGGTGTCGACGACACCGTGCGACAAGAACCGCAAACTGGCCGAACTGACCGTGCAGCGGCTGAAGTGAGGGCGGCTGAAATGAGCGACGGCATGCGTGATCAGGGCCGCGTCCGGCGCGGCGTGCGGGCGGGCGGGATCGCGGTCCTCGCACTCGCGGTCGGGCTGACGGTAGGCGGCTGTGGTCGCACGGTCTCGGGAACCGCATTGCCGGCGGGTAGCGGCGGCGGCGTGAACATGAACTTCGACAAGTTGCTGCGCGAATGCGAGGTCGTCAAACAGGAGGACATCGCCAAGGCGACCGGTGCTCAGGACGCGCAGGGTTCGTTCAACGGCGCGGTGTGCATGTGGGATCTGTCGGGTACGCCCGGCGGCGACGGTATGGCCACGCTGAACTGGTACGAGATGGGTTCGCTGCCGAACGAGAAGGCCAACAACGATCGGCTCGGCTACACCACCACCGATGTGAACGTGCAGGGCCGGCGCTCGCTGCAGGTGCAGCGGCCGGGCGATCCGGATTCGTGCGGTGTGATGGCGCCGGCCGCGGACACCGGGATCATCGGCTGGTGGGTGAACTACCGGCCGGGTGGTCATCCGGATCCGTGCGCCGGGGCGAAGAAGCTGGCGGAGTTGACCTTGAACCTGGCGCGGTAATTTTGGCCTCCGCTTCGCTCCGGCAGGGTAGATGTATTGCCTCGGGTGCCCGCGTGTGGGGCCGGGGAGCGCTCGAGAGATAGTTGTTGTGCATCGTGAGTGGTGAAGCGTGCTTGCCGGACCCCACTTTTGCCCCCCGCCGCGCCGACGGGTATCGTGGATCGCTGTGCCCGGAAGCGTGCGGGCAGGTTTGTGCGTAGAACGTAAGCCAGCGAGAGCGGCCGACCGTTTCAGCGTGCCCGGAAAAGTAGGCATGTACTGCGCGCGACACGCCCGACCTCGGGACGCGTGGAAACGCGATCCGGGCAAGTGGTGACAGCTCTATGACGTCGGTGTGAACTCCGGGGAATCGGGCAGCACCGCCGACAAACAGACATCGAAGAGTTCCAGACACCTGGTTACTGAATAAGGAAAGCCGGTATATGCCAACCATCAACCAGCTGGTCCGCAAGGGTCGTCGCGACAAGGTCGCCAAGACCAAGACTGCGGCCCTGAAGGGGAGCCCGCAGCGTCGTGGCGTGTGCACCCGCGTGTACACCACGACCCCGAAGAAGCCGAACTCCGCGCTGCGTAAGGTCGCGCGTGTTCGCCTGACCAGCGCGGTCGAGGTCACGGCTTACATCCCGGGCGAGGGCCACAACCTGCAGGAGCACTCGATGGTGCTCGTTCGCGGTGGTCGTGTGAAGGACCTCCCCGGTGTGCGCTACAAGATCATCCGCGGCTCGCTCGACACCCAGGGTGTGAAGAACCGCAAGCAGGCCCGCAGCCGCTACGGCGCCAAGAAGGAGAAGAGCTGATATGCCACGCAAGGGCCCCGCACCCAAGCGTCCGCTGATCAACGATCCGGTCTACGGATCGCCGCTGGTCACTCAGCTGGTCAACAAGATCCTGCTGGACGGCAAGAAGTCGACCGCCGAGCGCATCGTCTACGGTGCCCTCGAGCAGGCGCGCGAGAAGACCGGCACCGATCCGGTCGTGACCCTCAAGCGTGCGCTCGACAACGTGAAGCCCGCCCTCGAGGTGAAGCCGCGTCGTGTCGGTGGCGCCACCTACCAGGTCCCGGTCGAGGTTCGTCCGGGTCGCGCCAACACCCTGGCGCTGCGCTGGCTGGTCAACTACTCGCGCGCGCGTCGTGAGAAGACCATGATCGAGCGTCTGGCCAACGAGCTGCTGGATGCGAGCAACGGTCTGGGCGCTTCGGTGAAGCGTCGCGAGGACACCCACAAGATGGCCGAGTCCAACCGGGCGTTCGCGCACTACCGCTGGTGATTGGTCACCCGGTCCGCCGGTGAAGGAACGGCGCCGGGAGGCGAGTCACAGTCGGGTGCGGCACGTGCTCAGCAGGGCACCAATCAGCCGCACCCGACGTTGACATAGTGATGGCCAGGGGCCCGCATCGAAGCGGAACCGCCCGGGCCGTTCCCGAAAATCCCAACTAGCTGATCGCTAACAGAGCAGAGCGGGGAAGATTTCCGTGGCACAGGACGTGCTCACCGACCTCAACAAGGTCCGCAACATCGGCATCATGGCTCACATCGATGCCGGCAAGACGACCACTACCGAACGAATCCTGTTCTACACCGGTGTGAACTACAAGATCGGTGAGACCCACGACGGTGCGTCGACCACCGACTGGATGGAGCAGGAGCAGGAACGCGGCATCACCATCACCTCGGCGGCGGTGACGTGTTTCTGGAACCAGAACCAGATCAACATCATCGACACCCCCGGCCACGTCGACTTCACCGTCGAGGTGGAGCGTTCGCTGCGTGTGCTCGACGGCGCCGTCGCGGTGTTCGACGGTAAAGAGGGCGTCGAGCCGCAGTCGGAGCAGGTGTGGCGTCAGGCCGACAAGTACGACGTGCCGCGAATCTGCTTCGTCAACAAGATGGACAAGCTGGGCGCGGACTTCTACTTCACCGTCCAGACCATCAAGGACCGCCTGGGCGCGAAGCCACTGGTCATCCAGCTGCCGATCGGCGCGGAGGACTCCTTCGAGGGCATCGTCGACCTGGTCGAGATGAACGCCAAGGTGTGGACCGGCGAGACCAAGCTCGGTGAGAAGTACGAGGTCACCGAGATCCCGGCCGATCTGAAGGAGAAGGCCGAGCAGTACCGCCAGGAGCTGCTCGAGACCGTCGCCGAGTCGGACGAGGCGCTGCTGGAGAAGTTCTTCGGCGGCGAGGAGCTCACGATCGACGAGATCAAGGGCGCCATCCGTAAGCTGACCGTCGCCTCGGAGCTCTACCCGGTGCTGTGTGGTTCGGCGTTCAAGAACAAGGGCGTGCAGCCCATGCTCGACGCCGTCGTGGACTACCTGCCCTCGCCGCTGGACGTCGAGAACGTGGAAGGCCACGTCCCCGGCAAGGAGGACGAGGTCATCACCCGTCGGCCGAGCGCTGACGAGCCGTTCGCGGCGCTGGCGTTCAAGATCGCGGTGCACCCGTTCTTCGGCAAGCTGACCTACGTCCGCGTGTACTCGGGCAAGGTCGACTCCGGCGCCCAGGTCATCAACTCGACCAAGGGCAAGAAGGAGCGTCTGGGCAAGCTGTTCCAGATGCACTCCAACAAGGAGAACCCGGTTCCCTCGGCGTCCGCCGGCCACATCTACGCGGTCATCGGCCTGAAGGACACCACCACGGGTGACACCCTGTGCGATCCGCAGAACCAGATCGTGCTGGAGTCCATGACCTTCCCGGACCCGGTCATCGAGGTCTCGATCGAGCCCAAGACCAAGTCCGACCAGGAGAAGCTGGGCACCGCGATCCAGAAGCTCGCCGAAGAGGATCCGACCTTCTCGGTGAAGCTGGATCAGGAGACCGGCCAGACCGTCATCGGCGGTATGGGCGAGCTGCACCTCGACATCCTGGTCGACCGGATGAAGCGCGAATTCAAGGTCGAGGCGAATGTCGGTAAGCCGCAGGTGGCCTACCGCGAGACCATCACCAAGAAGGTCGAGAAGCTCGAGTACACCCACAAGAAGCAGACCGGTGGTTCGGGTCAGTTCGCCCGCGTCATCATCGGCCTGGAGCCCTTCACCGGCGAGGACGGCGCGACCTACGAGTTCGAGAACAAGGTCACCGGTGGCCGCGTTCCGCGCGAGTACATCCCGTCGGTGGACGCCGGCATCCAGGACTCCATGCAGTACGGTGTCCTCGCCGGTTACCCGCTGGTCAACCTGAAGGCCACCCTGCTCGACGGCGCCTACCACGAGGTCGACTCCTCGGAAATGGCGTTCAAGATCGCGGGTTCGATGGCTCTGAAGGAAGCGGCCCGCAAGGCCGGTCCGGTGATCCTCGAGCCGCTCATGGCTGTCGAGGTCATCACGCCCGAGGATTACATGGGCGATGTGATCGGCGACCTGAACTCCCGCCGTGGCCAGATCCAGGCCATGGAGGAACGCAGTGGTGCCCGTGTCGTCAAGGCGCTGGTTCCGCTCTCGGAGATGTTCGGTTACATCGGTGACCTGCGGTCGAAGACCCAGGGCCGGGCGAACTACTCCATGGTGTTCGATTCGTACGCGGAGGTTCCGGCCAACGTGGCGAAGGAGATCATCGCCAAGGCGACCGGCGAGTAATCGCAGTCGGGGCGGATTTGCGAGAATCCGCCCCGTTCGGTCGCGTACGACCCCCTGTAAATACAAACCGCACTGCTGCACAAAAGCACGCACTAACTAGTCCAGGAGGACAACAGTGGCGAAGGCGAAGTTCGAGCGGACGAAGCCCCACGTCAACATCGGCACCATCGGTCACGTCGACCACGGCAAGACCACGTTGACTGCCGCCATCACCAAGGTGCTGGCCGACAAGTACCCGGACCTGAACCAGAGCTTCGCGTTCGACCAGATCGACAAGGCTCCGGAGGAGAAGGCTCGTGGTATCACGATCAACATCTCCCACGTCGAGTACCAGACCGAGAAGCGTCACTACGCGCACGTCGACGCCCCCGGTCACGCCGACTACATCAAGAACATGATCACCGGTGCGGCCCAGATGGACGGCGCCATCCTGGTCGTGGCCGCCACCGACGGCCCGATGCCGCAGACCCGTGAGCACGTGCTGCTCGCCCGTCAGGTCGGCGTGCCCTACATCCTGGTCGCGCTGAACAAGTCGGACATGGTCGACGACGAGGAGATCCTCGAGCTCGTCGAGATGGAGGTCCGCGAGCTGCTGGCCGCCCAGGAGTTCGACGAGGAGGCTCCGGTCGTCCGCGTCTCCGGCCTGAAGGCCCTCGAGGGTGACGAGAAGTGGGTCGAGTCGATCGTCGAGCTGATGAACGCCGTCGACGAGTCCATCCCGGACCCGGTCCGTGAGACCGACAAGCCGTTCCTGATGCCGATCGAGGACGTCTTCACCATCACCGGTCGTGGCACCGTGGTCACCGGTCGTGTCGAGCGTGGCGTGATCAACGTCAACGAAGAGGTCGAGATCGTGGGTATCCGCGAGAAGACCACCAAGACCACCATCACCGGCATCGAGATGTTCCGCAAGCTGCTGGACCAGGGTCAGGCCGGTGACAACGTCGGTCTGCTGGTGCGTGGTATCAAGCGCGAAGATGTCGAGCGTGGTCAGGTCGTCGTCAAGCCGGGCACCACCACCCCGCACACCGAGTTCGAGGGCCAGGCGTACATCCTGTCGAAGGACGAGGGCGGCCGCCACACCCCGTTCTTCAACAACTACCGCCCGCAGTTCTACTTCCGCACCACCGACGTGACCGGCGTCGTGACCCTCCCCGAGGGCACCGAGATGGTCATGCCGGGCGACAACACCGAGATGAGCGTCAAGCTGATCCAGCCGGTCGCCATGGAAGAGGGCCTGCGCTTCGCGATCCGCGAGGGTGGCCGCACCGTCGGCGCCGGCCGCGTCACCAAGGTCATCAAGTGACTTCGTGATCGGCCGTCACGACATGTGACAGCATGAAAAGGGCCGTTCCCCTCGGGGAGCGGCCCTTTTCGCGTCGCTGGCTCAGTTCTCGGTCGCCGCCAGGAGAGCTTCGGCGAATTCGCGCATCTGGTCGGCGCCGCCGAACCAGGTGGTGACGAGTTCGACTGCGGCGGTGCGGGTTCGGTGGGCGGCGGTGATGAGGCCGTTGAGGTCGACGTCGCCGGTTTCGGCGTTGCGGGCCACATTTTCCAGGGTGTGGCTGGCCAGCAATAACTGCATCACCAGGCCGACGTCGATGGCCGGGGGTTCGCCGGTGGTCTCGGCCCGGCGGCGGGCCGCGCGGCGGGAGGTGGGGGGCAGGCCGGTGCGCGAAGCGATGTCGTCCGGTGTGTCACCGGAGTGCTGATCCCCGGTGGCGCGACGATTTCGGCGACCGCCGGTACCCGCGGCACTGGTGGACGATTCGATGTGGGCGGCGCCGATCGCCGAATCCGGCTGTGTCGCACCGTCTTCCGGGGCCTCGGTCGTCGAGTCGTCGGCTCGGGTTTCCGCTGCGAGCGACCGGTGCCGGCTGGTCGGAACGGACTCCGCCACCCGGGCTTCCGCAGCGCGTCGTCGCAGGACGTCGGTATCGGACTGTTCGGCGAGGGTACTCGTCGGGGCCGAGCGCAGGCCCACCGTCGCCCCGTTGCGGGAGGGAAGCTGGTGGGAAGCGGCGTGGGCGTTGTCCGCGCGGCTGCGGATCGCCGGGAGCATGTCGGTGTTCTGCCACGATTGCGGATCTCCGGAGCCGGCTTCGTCCGTTCGGTCGGCCGGATCGGAGTGGGCCGGGGGCGTCGACTCCGCGCGGTGGGAGTGTGCCGGCTCGTTCGAATGCCGGTGCGGCAGCCGCGCCGCGGGGGTCGCCGGCTCACCCTTGTCGTCCTCCGCTGCGCCCGTATTCGCCTCGGCGACGGTGTGTTCGGCGGCCTGGGCGCTCTCGGCGACGGATTCGGCCCGCGTAATGGGGTGTGGTGTGTGCTCGCTCCCGGCTGCCGATTCGGTGGTCGCGGTGGGTCGGAGGGCTTCGTCGGGCGACCGGTCGGTCAGTGGGGTCGCGGCGAGCCGTGCGGGATCGGCGTCGCCGCCGGCCGATGTCGCGTGACCGATCGCCGTGCGGTTCACACCTTCCGCTGTCGCGGGGCGGGATTCACTCTCGCTCCCGGAGGCGGCTGCGGGCGGCTCGTTGCCGGCGGATGCCGGTTCGGTCACCGCGGTGGTGTGCTGCTCACCGGTTGCCGATTCGGTTGCCGCGATGTCGCCGGGCAGCCGGGCCGCGGCGGTGTTCGCGGCGGGCTGCTCGTCGCCGCGTGCCCGCCGAGCCGCACGGGGAATGGGCCGGCGGGGAGTGTCCGGGCGCGGGTCGGTGCTCGCCGGTGTCGCGTCGGCGGCGAGACCCGTTCCGGCACCGGCCGGTTCGGTCCGGACGATGCCGTGAGCAGGAGTGGGAAGCCGCATCGGGAGTTTCGGCGGAGCCGGGACGGATGCGGTCGACGGGGCACCGGATTCGACCGGATCGGATCGCCGCGGTTCCGGCGGCTCGGCGGACGCCTCGGCCGGCTCGGTTTCGGCGGTACGGGAGCGACTCTGCCGCCCGGGGTCGATGCCCAGGCTCTCCGCGATGCGGCGGACGGTGTCCTCCGGATCCTGGGCTCCGGCATCGAGTTCGGTTTCCCAGCTTGCCTTCTCCGGCGTCGAGTTCTCGTTGTCGCCGGGAGCCGTGGACGATCCCAGGACACCCGATCTCGGATCCACCGCCGGCGTCTCCGCCGCGCTCACCGCGAAACTGGAGGTGGGAGCGGATTCGTCGTCGGCCGCAGGATTGTTCCGCGACTGCGCCGCACCCTGCTCGTAATCCGCATCGAACGGTGAGGCGAACATGCTGCGCTGCGCGGGTTCTCGGGTGGCCAGCGGCGGGATGTTCGTGCGGGCCGATGTGTCGCGGACCGGGAGCGGCGGTGCGGCGGGAGGTGCCGGAACCGCGGTGCCGGCGAGGTAGTCGGGTGAAAAGGACGGGACATCGGTGGGCGAGGCGACCGGGGGCGGGCCGAAAACGCTCTCACCCGATCCGGACTCACCGAATTCGGCGCTGTCCCAGCGCAGTCCGAACTTCTCGGCACCGCCGTGCGCGGGACCGCCGCCACCCGTCTGCTGGCCCGGCTCCTCCTCGGAGCGGGTCAGTCGGTGCCCCTCTCGTGCAGTATGGGGTTCTCCGAAACGGGCATTGGCGGGATCCGTCATACACTCCATTCTTATCGCTCACGTTTCGGGGTGCGAGTTCGCGGGGGTGTGCGACGGTTCCCGCCGCCCTTGCGCCGCAGCTCAATCCGTCCGTTTTGCGAGTTCGGTACCGCGGCGCAGGGTGAGCGACATCAGTTCACTCGGCTCGTCCACCTCGATGCGATGCCAACACCCCCGCGGCACGATGAACGCCTGTCCGGCGCGCAGCGATACCGGTCCCGCCGCGTCGCCGGGCTCACGCAGATACATCCGGATTCCGCCCGAGAGCACCGCCACCAACTCCTCTCCGCTCGGATGCATTTCCCAGTGGTCGCCGTGGACGTCGGCGTCGGTGGCCACCCGGAAAGTCGCCAGCGTCCACCCCTCCATATCTCCGGACATACGGCGTTGTTCGTCGAAAACCCGGCCGTCGGGCAGCATTCGGATGCCGCGGGCGAACAGGTCGACAAGTGCGAGGTGCCGAGCGGGCGGTGCACGCCTATCGGACGATCTGGTACTACACCGCCGGGGAAATTCTGATTCGGGCCGCGGCTCGCCGGCGTCGCGACGACGACCGGCCGGTGTTCCGGGAGCGCGTCTTCGCCGATATCGATGCCGGCGAACTTCCGCGCCTGGCGGCCGTGGCCGACCGGTGGGGCGCGCTCACCGCGGCCGACACCTACGCGGAGGGATTGCGCGCGTTGGTCGATGGTCTGCTGCCGGCTCGCTGAACCGGCGGCGCCGGCTCAGCCCAGGCTGCTCATGCCGGCCGCGACGACCCGGGAGAGGTTCGTGATCTCCTCGGCGCCGGCGAGTGTCAATCCGTCCAGTGCGTGCAACCGGTCGGTGCTCGCGATGGTGAGCATGGCCGACACCCAGGCGGCTGCGCAGGCCCGCAGGGTTCCGGGTTGTACCTGCCCGGGCGCGCTCGCCTGCAATACCCGGGCGGTGACGTCGAGCAATTGATCGCGCATGCGGCGCACCTGTTTTCGCACATCCGGATGCGTATCGGCCTCGCGCCACATGATCACGCGCAGCACCGAGGAATGGTGGTCGCGCAGATTCAGTGCCGCGTCGAGGTTCACCAGGCTGGTCGCCGGATCGCCGGGCCGGACCACCGTGGCGATGTCGTCGATCGGATGCGCGGGAACTCGCTCGGCCATCAGCGCCGAGAGGATCGAGTCCTTGGTGGGGAAGTAATAGAAGACCAGCCCCTTCGGAACGCCGGCCGCGGCGGCTATCGCAGCCGTCGCGGTCGCGTCGAATCCGTGTGCCGCGAACAGGCTTTCGGCGGCATCCAGAATCAGGGCGCGGGCGTCGCCGTCGACCTTGCTGCTGCGGCGACGCCCCGCTCGACGGGGTTTGGGCATCTGCATCAGTGAGCAGTATGCATCCGTGCCGATACCTGCGGAAGGGCGGCCAGGGCGACCACGACGGTCAGTACGCCGACGATCCACGCGGTCCACGACGCCGCGCTGAAGGAGCTGAAGTTCATCACCCACGGCGAGATGAACAGCAGGACGCCGAACAGGCCCATCGCGTAATCGGTTCCGGCGATGCCCGGACGGGTGAACTGGACCAGGCCGGCCAGGGCGATCAGCACGCCGAGCACGATCAGGGTCCACATGGCGCGGTTGCTGTGGTCGGTCCAGATGGGGGACAGGGCGGTGTAGACGCCCAGTGCCACGGCCACGGAACTCAGGGTGCGGTTTTCGGTGAGCATGGGTGCCTCCTCGGGGGCGGAATTATGTTCTGATCTCGGTATAACTCTGATTGACCGCCCGATCAATACTTGTTCCGGAAAATTCCTGCACTCGCGTCGGATATGGCGCCCGTCACCGCATTCTAGAACGTGTTCTAGTTTATGGTGGATTGGTGCAGCAATACGTGCCAGCAGTGGGAACCGAGCCAGGAGCGCAGCGATGACAGCCCCGATCGTGATCGTCGGCGCCGGTCTGGCCGGCCTGCGTACCGCGGAGGAATTGCGCCGCGCCGGATACGAGGGCGGAGTGATCCTCGTCGGTGACGAACAGCGCCTGCCCTACGATCGGCCGCCGTTGTCCAAGCAGTTCGTGCGCGGCGAGACCGAGGATACGACGCTGCGCCCCGCCGAATTCTTCGCCGAGAAGAACATCGAGCTGCGACTGGGCCTGGCCGCGACCGGAGTCGACACCGCGGCGCGCACCGTGACCTTCGACGACGGCTCCGTGCTCGAGTACGGACAGCTGATCATCGCAACAGGCCTGCGCCCCAAGCGGATTCCGGGTCTGCCCGAGGCCGCCGGTGTCCACGTCCTGCGGCGGCACGAGGATGCGGCCGCGCTGCGCGACGGACTGGCCACCGCGCGCCGGGCGCTGGTGGTCGGCGCCGGATTCATCGGCTGCGAGCTGGCGGCGAGCTTCCGTTCCCGCGGCGTCGACGTGGTGCTGGTGGAACCACAGCCCACCCCGCTGGCCGCCGCGCTGGGCGAGGCGGTCGGCCGCCTGGTCGGGCGCATGCACCGCGACGAAGGGGTGGACCTGCGCTGCGGCGTCGGACTGAGCTCGTTGCAGGTCGAAGACGGCGCGGTCACCGGGGCCACCCTCACCGACGGCACTACGGTCACCGCCGATCTGGTGGTCATCGGTGTCGGCTCCGCGCCGATCACCGAATGGCTGGCCGGATCCGGCATCCCGCTGGCGGAACCGCAGGCGGGCGGGGGTGTCCTCGCCGACGAGGTGGGCCGCACCTCGGTCGAGGGGGTGTGGGCGGTCGGCGATGTCGCCGCGTGGCGCCACGACAACGGCCGGCACAAGCGGGTGGAGCACTGGACCAACGCCGGCGAGCAGGCACGGCTGCTGGTGACCGCGCTGCTCGGCGGCGACGTTCCCACGGCCGCCCGGGTGCCGTACGTGTGGAGTGACCAGTACGACCTGAAGATCCAGGTCCTCGGCACCCCGGCGGGCGCCGACGAGATCCGGATCGTCGAGGACGACGGCCGCAAATTCCTGGCGCACTACTTCGACGGCGGAGTCCTGACCGCCGTGGTCGGCGGCGGTCGCACCGCGCAGGTGATGAAGATGCGCGCCGAACTCGCAGCCAACGCCAGGTCCGCCGCACCCGCGAGCTGAACGCCCGCAACGGGCCGTGCCGCCCGGATCGGTCGGTGCGACGGCACGCCAGCGCCGCGCGGAACAGGTCCGGTCGATACCCCGGTCGGGCGTAAGGGTTCGTGGCGACGCTAATACAGTGGCTGGGTGATCGTTGCGCTCATCGATTCGGGACTGGGGTTGTTGCCGACGGGGGCGTGGCTGCGCAAGTTGCGTCCCGACCTCGATCTGCTGCTGCAACTGGATCCCGATGGTGCGCCGTGGGGGCCCAAACCCGAGCAGTGGGTGATCGATCGGGTGCTGGATGCGGCCCGCCGATCGTTGCGGCTCGGCGCGGAGGCCATTGTGCTGCCGTGCAATACCGCCAGCGTCACCGCACTCGAACAGGTGCGGGCCGAGGTCGGGCCCGAGGTGCCGGTGATCGGCACCGTCCCCGCGATCAAACCGGCGGCCGCCGCGTGTGCCTCGGTCGCGGTGTGGGCGACCGCGGCCACGACCGCGAGCCGCTACCAGGCCGATCTCATCGCTCGCTTCGGCGGTGACGCCGATGTGACCGGTGTGGCGTGCCACGGCCTCGCCGACGCGATCGACCGCGGAGATCTCCAGGCCGTCGAGCACGCCATCGCCCGCGCCGCCGAGCAGACTCCCGCCGGCACCGAGGCGGTCGTCCTCGGCTGCACCCACTACCCGCTGGTCCTCGATTCCATCGTGGCCGCGCTGCCCTCGGGCGTCCGGCTGTTCGACAGCGCGGAAGCTGTTGCGGGCCAGACACTTCGGCGCATCGACGCCCTGGGCCGGCCGACCGCCGGCGCCGGCACGGTGACGGTCTACAACAGCGGCCGCGCCGGTGAACTGCCCGCGAGTGCGGCGGCCTTCGAATCCGGCCGTGTGCTCGGAGCGGTCGACACCGCGTGCCCGACCGCCTAGCTTCGCGGGGGCACTCGGCGTAGCCGGTGTCGACCCGGTCACGTTCGCGCCCGCGCTTCCCGCCGGCCGGGCACTACCGGCGCCGGTGCCGACGATCGAAACATGTTCCGGGACAACTTCTTTCACCATATCTCGCCGGTGCTCCGGAAAAGGGCTGTGACCTGCGCCCCAGTCAGCCGTGGGAGGTCTGGTGGCCCGTACTCGGACGCGGTTCTACCGTGATTTTTCGCAGACGTACAGCGCGGTCGTCGACGCATTTCCGCACCCACCCCTACCGGGCCGGCCGCCACGAGGCCGGCGCATCGGTAACAGACAGACCCGGAGTTATGGCTACCCGAACGCCTTGGAGCGATGTTCATCCCGGAACCGGCGACCTCGAATCGTCCGGCTCACTACCGACGCCACCGGGTGGTCGCCGTCCGAGCTGGGGATACCTGTGCGGGGCCGTGTTGAGCGCCGCGACTCTCGTCCTGTTGTTCCAGCCCTGGTTGTCGGCCTCCGGACCGGGCGGCGCGATCCGGTCGGATGCCTTCGGCAGGCTGACCGGTACCACCGTGTCCCAGCAGGACTGGGCGGGTGCCGGGCTGCGCGACACCGATATCAGCGGCACGTGGGCGGTGCTGACCTGTGTCGCGGTGCTCGCGACGATCTTCGCCGCGGTGGCCTATCTGCGCACCCGCGCGTCGATATTCTCCGCCGCGGCCGCGGTGGCGGGGACCGGTGTGGCGGTGTTCGTCCTCGCGGATGTGCTGTACCTCGACAACAAGGAATCCGAGATGCGCGCGGCGGTCGCGGACGACAGCAGTTTCTCCGGCATCCTCCGCGGTCTCTTCGGTGGGGCACATGCCGCGCATCAACTGGCGGGGGCCCATCTCGATTTCGCCGCGATGCTCGCCGGAATCACGGCTTTCGGCGCCGCGGCCTGTGTGCTGACGAATCACCTGCGCGACAATCCGATTGTGCGCACCGCTGCCCGGCCGACGACGCGATCGGTCGCAGTCGCACACCCCTCGACACCGACCGCACGGCCGCAGACACCGACCACACCTCGTCCGGTACCGGCAGCCCTGCAAATGGTGTCGCCCGCAGCAACCGCACCGCAGCTCGTGCCGCCGGCATCTCCGTCGGCGCCGACCGCACCTCACGTGGCGCCGGCCGCGCTCTATCCGGCGTCGATCGCATCCCAGCCGGTGCCGACCGCCCCCAATCCGATGCCGATGGCACCGCACCCGGCTCCGGCCGCATCCCCGCTGGCTCCGGTGGCAACGCAGCTTGTTCCGGCCGCATCTCATTTGACGTCGGCCGCATCGCAGGTGGTCCAGGCCGCACCCACTCCGGCGCCGGCGGGACCGCAGCCGGTGCCGACGGCTCCCGATCCGGTGCCGGCGGCAACGCACCCGGCTCCGACAGCACCCAATCCGGCGCCGCCCGCACCGGCGACACCCCCGGCGCCCGTTGTCGAATTCGGGGATATCACCGCGGAGCGGCACGAGCCCGCACCGAGCGCCGCCGAACTCCCGCCGTTTCCGGTTCGGAAACAACCGAGCTGGCGCATCGTCATTCCCGCGGGAGCGGTGTCCGCGCACGCTCCGGCGCGGGGGGAGCGCACCTTCGCCAATTAGTACTCCAGCATCACTTCGTGATGTTGTTGGGTAGCATGTGTTTTCGTGCTGGTTGATGAGGATCTGGCTGCGTG
>NZ_LZML01000206.1:0-20671 GCF_001665695.1 Nocardia sp. 852002-51101_SCH5132738
TCCATGATCTGCGCGACCTGATCGGAAGCCTTGAGCTGAGTGGCCGACACCGTCTGCTCGTGCGCCACCACCTCGGGGAAGCGCTTGATCATGGTGCGATGCAGGGTCCGAATCTGGCGCAGCAGCAGGCGCGCCCGCACCCAGAGCTCGATCACGATCCACACCGCACCGACCGCGATCAGCAGACTCGCGAGCTGCCAGGCCGGCCAGAACCAGCCCGGATCGCCGGGGCGCGCGGGTTGTTCACCGATCGCAAGGCGCCGAATCGACAGCGCGGCAAGGACTCCCGCGACCACCGTGCCGGCGGTGTAGAGCGCGATACCGCGCCCCAGCGCCGTCCAGTCCAGATTGCGCAGGCCGGTCACGGCGACGAAGACGCCGCCGAGCAAGGTCATGACCCAGCCGAACAGAATCGACCACCCGATGGTGGCCGCGATGACGAGCGCGCCGAAACCGTAGACCAGCCAGGCGATCTGACGAAGATTCCGGCGCGAGACCACCGGCCAGGCGGCGGCCGCGACCACCGACGTCGCCACCGCGAACAGCAGCCAGGTCGCCGCCACCAGCCGGTCGGCCAGAGCCTGGCCGTTGATCCCCTGCGGCAGTGCGTGATCCACCGCGACCGCGATCTCCGGGATGCCGAGGGTGGCCGCGGCGGCCACCGCCGCGACCGCGATCACGATCGCCACCCGGGCCGTGGTCGCGGGCTTCACCAGGACACGACCGATGCGGGCGCCGGCCGCCATCCACACCAACAGCGCAGTCAACCAGAACGTCATGTTTCTACCCCGTGCCTGTCGTCGGATGTCCGAGGGGCCCTCCGTGGTTACGCACGCTGCCGCCTCCGGTCCCCTCGGTCATCCGAGTCTTCTGCGGATGTCCGAGGGGCCCTCCGTGGTTACGCACGCTGCCGCCTCCGGTCCCCTCGGTCATCCGAGAGCCTCGTCGAATCGGAGCACCGAGACCCCGGCGCCGCGATTGTTGAAGACGCGCAGGCGGGTCATCAGCATGCCGGCGAAGGTTTCGGCCTCCCACTCGTACTGATCGTCGCGCCCGTCGTCGACGATCCGCTGATGCGCGCGCTGGGACAGCATGTAGGCGATCAGATCGTCGCTGGCCTCGAGCGTCACCTCGGCGGCCGGTTCACCCGGGTGGTCGAAGACCACATGGCCCAGTTCGTGCGCGAGGGTGTGGTCGCGGCTGGGCAGGGCGGCGGCCAGCACGATCACGTCCTTGTCCGGATAGCTGCGGCGCTGACCGCAGACACCCGGTCCGAGCTGGGCGTCGGCGATTTCGATCAGGCGGCCGCGTTCGGCGGAGATCGCGAGGACCACCTCCTCCAACGTGGTGGCGTCGAAATCGGCGGCGACCGCGCACACCGCGTCGACGGCGGCGGCGACGCGGCGGTAGGAGCGGCCCGTCTGAATCCGGCTCTCGGTCATCTCGCGCCCCCTCAGGCCCTCGGTCCGAAGAATTCCGCGCGTGCGGCGTCGACGCGCGCCTGCGCGGCGGAGGCGCTCTGGAAACTCACCGCGCCGGAGCCGGCCGCGGCCAGCGCCATGGCGATCACGCCGCCGAGCACGGCCAGCGTCTTGACCTCGGGCAGGCCGCTACTGGCCGCGGTAGGACGCACGGCTGGATTCGACTGGGCCAGTGCGGGCGCCGGGTCCGCCGGGGCAGGAGCCGGTGGTGCGGGTGGCGCCGCGGGCGGGACCGCGGCGGGCGCCGGGAGTGCGGCGACGAAAGGCGCACCCGGCACCGCGGGGACGGCGGGGACCGGCGGCACCGGCGGGATGGCGAGCGGAGGCGCTGCCGGTACCGGCGGTGGCGGAACCGGCTGCAGCAGAAGCAGAAGCAGCAACGGCGACATCGCGGCGGCCGACCCCACCGCAGCCGATCCCGTGATCGCGGAGCCGGTGCCGAGCAGCGTTGCCAGCGCGGAACCCGTTGCGGCGGAACCTGTCCCGGCGAGGCCCGCGAGCGCGGATCCGGTGGCGGCGGAGCCCGTGCCGAGCAGCCCGGCCAGCAGCGCACCGGTTCCGGCGGCGGCCGATCCGGTGGTCGCGAGCGCGGAACCGGTAGCCGCCGAACCCGTTGCGGCAGCGGCCGATCCGGTACCGGCGGCCGCGGAGCCGGTTCCGGCCAGGGCGGATCCCGTGGCCGCGCCCACCGAACCCGTTGCGGCGGAACCGGTTCCGCCCAACGCCGAACCGGTCAGCGCCGAGCCGGACGCGGCCGAACCCGCGGCCGCCGATCCGACCGCGGCCGAGCCGGTGCCCAGAATGCTCGCCAGGCCCGCAAAGCCTTCACCGGCAACCGGAGTCGGCGTGATGGGCGGCGGCGGTGCGGAAACCTGCGATGGCGCCGGCGTCGACGACGTGGTCGAGCGTCCGGGAATGGTCAGGTGGCCGTCGTATTGGCCGTCGTCGGACGGAGTGGGCCCCGCCGAACCGGACGGCCCCTGCTGTGCCACCACGCCGGGCCCGGCCGCGGGCTGCGACACCGGGGTGACCCCGCCCGCCGGATCATCGGGCGCTGACGCGGTGGCACTCGGCCGAGCTGCGGAATCTCGAACGGGCGTCGCGGCATCGGGCTGCGCGGCGCTCGGATTGCCGGAGGGCGAGCTGTGCGGGGCTGTCGGCGAGGGGTGCGGGGCGGTAGCAGGGGTGGCTGGTTGAGCGTTGGCCACCAGGGGGCCGAGGACCCCGCAACTGCCGATCAATCCGGCTACCGCAACAACGCGCGCGATGCGACCCATGGTCATGCGCTTGCCTTCCCTCAACTTCTCAGCGCAGATTTCTCCCCGGTCGCTACAAACCTCCGGGACCGAACGAATGCGGGCCCATCTTAACTGCCGACAGTTTGCTCGCGCAGCGAGATCATGTGAGGCCGATCACCCGTCGCGTTGCGGAAAGCGGAATCGACTGCCGCGGTGACCCAGCCCACTCACCATCGGCGAACCGAAAAGAGGACGTCATCGGCACGGGCACAAGGCAATTCACAAACCGGCGCCGGCGGATCGCGGCCGCGGGAAGGATGCGGCGGAACGCGATCTCACCGGCGCGGATCGTTGCTGTGAGGATTGCGGTGCTCAGGCTCCGTAGACCGGCTCGGGATCGGTTGCCTTGGCGATCAACTCACGCACCACCGGTCCCAATTCGGACGGCTGCCACCGTGCACCGCGGTCCTCGGCGACACCGTGGCGCCAGCCGTCGGCCAATGCCACCTTGCCGCCCTCGACCTCGAACATGCGCCCGGTGACACCGGCCGAATCCGGGCTGCCCAGCCAGACCACCAGGGGCGAGACGTTTTCCGGCGCCATCGCGTCGAAGCCGTCGTCGGGGCGGGCCATCATATCGGCGAAGACGGTTTCGGTCATGCGGGTGCGCGCGGACGGCGCGATGGCGTTGACGGTGACCCCGTAGCGCCAGAATTCCGCTGCGGCAGTGATGGTCAGCGCCGCGATACCGGCCTTCGCCGCCGCGTAGTTGCCCTGTCCGACGCTGCCCTGCAGACCGGCACCCGAGCTCGTGTTGATGATGCGGGCGTCGCGGGCGCGACCGGCCTTGGATTCCGCGCGCCAGTACTCGATGGCATGACGCATGGTCGCGAAGTGGCCCTTGAGATGGACGCGGATCACGGCATCCCACTCGTCCTCGGCCAGATTGACCAGCATCCGGTCGCGAACGATACCGGCGTTGTTCACCACCACATCGAGGCCGCCGAAGGTCTCCACAGCCTGGCCGATCAGCCGCTTCGCACCGGCCCAGTCCGCCACGTCGTCACCGTTGACGACGGCCCGGCCACCGGCCTGCACGATCTCCTCGACCACCTGCGCGGCGGGCGAATCGGCGCTGGGGGCGCCGTCCAGTTCCGCGCCCAGGTCGTTGACCACCACGTTGGCGCCCGCCGCGGCGAAGGCCAACGCGTGGGCCCGGCCGATTCCGCGGCCGGCGCCGGTGACGATCACGGTGCGTCCTGCACAGATCCGCTCGGAGTTGTCGGTCATATCTGCTGCTCTCATTTCCTCGGTGCGGTAAGGGTTTTCGTCGCGAAGTGGGGCGCGGTCACCAGCTGGCGGCTGTTATCGCGCGGCCGGTTGCGCGTCGTTGACGGTCGCCGCGTCCAGGAAGGCGGGACGTTCCCCACCCCCGTGCACGATGAGCGATCCGCCGTTGACGTAGCCGGCCAGCGGGGAGGACAGGAAGACCGCGACCCGGCCGATGTCCTCGGGTGTCGCCAGCCGCCCCAGCGGCACGGTCGCCTCCACGGCCGCGATCCCGGCATCGTCGCCGTAGTGCAGATGGCTGGATTCGGTGCCGACCATCCCGACGATCACCGAATTGACCCGCACCTTCGGCGCCCACTCGATCGCCAGCGAGGACACCAGACTGTCCAGACCGGCCTTGGCCGCGCCGTAAGCGGCGGTGCCGGGCGAGGGACGATGGCCGCTGACGCTCGAGATCATCACGATCGAGCCGCCCTGGGGCTGCTGCTGCATCACGGCATTGGCCGCCTGCGAAACCAGCAGGGGGGCAAGCAGATTGAGCTCCACGATCTTGGCATGGAAATTGCGGGAGGCGGTGGCGGCGGGGGCGAACGGCGCCCCACCGGCATTGTTCACGACATGGTCGATCCGGCCGTGGCGCTGCACGATCGTCTCGATCAGCCCGGTGACCGCCTCACCGTCGCGCACATCGCACGGCAGGAATTCGGCGGTGCGGCCGGAGCTCTCGATCGCCGCCTCACCGGGGCGGCGGGCGCACACCACGACCGTCGCGCCGGCGTCCAGATATACCCGGCTGATGCCGGCGCCTACGCCCCTGACCCCGCCCGTCACGAGAACTACCGATCCGGACAGGTCCACTTCGATTGCCACCGTGCTAACCTACCAAGCACTTGCTTGTTTTGCCAACGAATGGACATGCGATGGGGATCAACCGTCACACCGAGACCTCGGGTATCGAGGTCGTCACGATCGACTATCCGCCGGTCAACGCACTGCCCACCGCGGGCTGGTTCGGCGTGGCCGATGCGATTCGCGAGGCCGGGCGCGACCCGGAGACCAAGGTCGTCGTGCTCCGCGCCGAGGGCCGCGGCTTCAACGCCGGGGTCGACATCAAGGAGATCCAGCGCAACCCGGGCCATCAGACGCTCATCGACGCCAACCACGGCTGCTACGACGCCTTCGGCGCGGTCTACGACTGCCCGGTGCCGGTGATCGCCGCGGTGAACGGCTTCTGCCTCGGCGGCGGCATCGGCCTGGTGGGCAATGC
Source organism: Nocardia sp. 852002-51101_SCH5132738 (assembly GCF_001665695.1). Taxonomy (NCBI): domain Bacteria; kingdom Bacillati; phylum Actinomycetota; class Actinomycetes; order Mycobacteriales; family Nocardiaceae; genus Nocardia; species Nocardia sp. 852002-51101_SCH5132738. Next base: position 5,277 of record NZ_LZML01000206.1, read on the forward strand.
CGATGTCATCGTCGCCTCCGACGACGCCACCTTCGGGCTGCCCGAGGTCGAGCGCGGCGCACTGGGTGCGGCCACCCACCTGGCCCGGCTGGTCCCCCAGCACATGATGCGCACGCTGTTCTACACCGCCTCCACCGTCACCGCACAGCAGCTGCACCACTTCGGTTCGGTGCACAAGGTGGTGCCGCGGGCCGAACTCGATTCCGCCGCACTGGAAGTCGCGAAGAACATCGCCGCCAAGGACGGCCGGGTCATCCGGGCCGCCAAGCGCGCGCTCAACGGCATCGATCTGCAGGATGTGCACCGCAGCTACCGCTTCGAACAGGGCTTCACCTTCGAGCTGAATCTCGCCGGTGTGGCCGATGAGATCCGGGCGCGGTTCGACGAGGATCTGGCGGCCAAGAAGGAGGCACGATGAGCCACAATGCGCAGCCCGCGCATCGCGCCGACCGGGTGCGGGTGTCCCGCAAGACACAGCAGGAGGCACGATGAGCCACAATGCGCAGCCCGCGCATCGGGCCGACCGGGTGCGGGTGTCCCGCAAGACACAGGAGGTGCGATGAGCATGCGCGACAAGCGGATGTCGTTGGAGGAGGCCGTCTCCCAGCTGCGCAGCGGGATGACCATCGGCCTCGGCGGCTGGGGTTCGCGGCGTAAGCCGATGGCGTTCGTGCGGGCGCTGCTGCGCTCGGACGTCACCGACCTGACCGTGGTGACCTACGGCGGGCCGGATCTCGGTCTGCTGTGTTCGGCGGGCAAGGTGCGCAAGGCCTACTACGGATTCGTATCCCTGGATTCGGCGCCGTTCTACGATCCCTGGTTCGCCAAGGCGCGCACCGGCGGTGAGCTGGTTTCCCGCGAAATGGACGAGGGCATGGTCAAATCGGGCCTGCAGGCGGCCGCGGCCCGGCTGCCGTTCCTGCCCACCCGCGCCGGGCTGGGGTCGGACGTGCTGACATTCTGGGACGGTGAACTGCGGACGGTCCAGTCACCGTATCCGGATGCCGACGGCCGTACCGAAACCCTGGTCGCGATGCCGGCGCTGACCCTGGACGCCGCGTTCGTCCACCTCGACATCGGCGACAAGCACGGCAACGCCGCCTACACCGGCGTCGACCCGTACATGGACGATCTCTACTGCCTGGCCGCGGAGCGGCGGTTCCTGTCGGTGGATCGGCTGGTCGAGACCGAGGAACTGGTGAAAGCCGTTCCGAACCAGGCGATCATCCTCAATCGCATGATGGTCGACGGCGTCGTGGAGGCGCCGGACGGCGCGCACTTCACCTTCTCCGGCAGCTACGGCCGCGACGAGAAGTTCCAGCGCCACTACGTCGAGGCGGCCAAGGATCCCGAGACCTGGGCGGCCTTCAAGGCCCGCTATCTGGACGTGACCGAGGACGAGTATCGTTCCGCGGTCGCAGAATTCGCGGCGGAGCAGGTGAAATGAGCGAGCAGACAACCACTTCCGCACACCGCGACCAGCATTCGATTCGCACCCGGATGCGCGTGGTGTTCACCCGCCCGGGCGTGATGAGTGTGCGTTTCGACCAGGCCCCCGTCCGATCCGAGGAGCGCCGATGAGCGACACCACCACTGTGACCCGCGCCGAGGTGTGCGCGGTCGCCTGCGCCGAGATCTTCCGCGGCGCAGGTGAGATCATGGCCAGCCCGATGTCGCCGACCCCCACCATCGGGGCCCGGCTGGCACGGTTGACCTTCGAACCGGATCTGCTGATCTCCGACGGTGAGTCCCTGCTGCTCGCCGAAACCCCCGCGCTGGGCGCCAAGGCTCCCACCGAGGGCTGGATTCCGTTCGGCAAGGTGTTCGACGTCGTGGCTTCCGGGCGGCGCCATGTCGTCATGGGCGCCAACCAGATCGACCGCTACGGCAACCAGAATCTGTCCGCCTTCGGAGCGCTGCAGCAGCCGAGCCGGCAGATGTTCGGTGTGCGCGGCGCACCGGGTAACACCATCAACCACGCGACCAGCTACTTCGTGCCCAAGCACAGCAAGCGCGTGTTCTGCGAGACCGTCGATATCGTGTGCGGAATCGGTTACGACAAGATCGATCCCGAGAATCCGGCGTACCGGTTCCACCACCTGCATCGGGTGATCAGCAATCTGGGCGTGTTCGACTTCGGCGGTCCCGGCCACACCCTGCGGGCGCTGTCGCTACATCCGGGGGTCACCGCCGACGAGGTCGCCGAGAACACCGCGTTCGAGGTGGCCGGACTGGACAGCGCCGAGGTGACTCGCATGCCCACCGAGGAGGAACTGCGGATCATTCGGACGGTGCTGGATCCCAAGGGAATCCGGGAAAAGGAAGTGGCCTCGTGAGCGGCCGGCTGCGGACTCCGCTGACCGAACTGGTCGGCATCGAGCATCCGATCGTGCAGACCGGGATGGGCTGGGTGGCCGGGCCGGGTCTGGTCGCCGCGACCGCCGACGCCGGCGGCCTGGGCATCCTGGCCTCGGCGACGATGACGCTCGAGGAACTCGAGGTCGCGATCGCCAAGACGAAGGCCAAGACCGACAAGCCCTTCGGTGTGAACATCCGCGCCGACCTGTCCGACGCGCCCGACCGGATCGAGTTGATGATCCGCGAGGGCGTGAAGGTCGCCTCGTTCGCGCTGGCCCCCAAGAAGGAACTGATCGCGCGCCTGAAGGACAACGGTGTCGTGGTCATGCCGTCCATCGGCGCGGCCAAGCATGCGGTCAAGGTCGCCTCATGGGGCGCGGACGCGGTGATCGTGCAGGGCGGTGAGGGCGGCGGGCACACCGGTTCGGTGGCTACCACGCTGCTGTTGCCCTCGGTACTGGACGCGGTCGATATTCCGGTCGTGGCCGGCGGCGGATTCTTCGACGGCCGCGGTCTGGCCGCCGCCCTGGCCTACGGCGCGGCGGGCGTCGCGATGGGTACCCGGTTCCTCCTCACCCAGGACTCGAGTGTGCCGGATTCGGTGAAACAGCAGTACCTTTCGCGCGGTCTGCAGGACACGGTCGTCTCACTGAAGGTCGACGGCATGCCGCACCGCGTGCTCAACACCGAACTGGTCGACAAGCTGGAACATTCGGGCAGCTATCGCGGCCTCGTCGCCGCGGTCTCGAACGCCGTCAAGTTCAAGGGTATGACCGGCATGAAATGGTCGACCATGATCAAGGACGGCCTTGCCATGCGCAAGCAGAAGGACCTCACCTGGTCGCAGGTGATCATGGCCGCCAACACTCCCATGCTGCTGAAAGCCGGTCTGGTGGAAGGCAATACGCATGCGGGTGTGCTGGCGTCGGGCCAGGTCGCCGGCATCATCGACGATCTGCCCACGGTGGCCGAGCTGATCGACCGCATCATCGAGGAAGCAATCGCGCGGATCGACACGATCGCCGCGCTCCGTGACGGCGCCGAGGCGACCCCCGGCCCGTCGGCGTAACCGAAGCCGTTCGGCCGCAAGGAAAGGCCGCCTCGCCGATGCCGGCGGGGCGGCCTTTCCGGTTCGCAGCTACTCCCCCGACAGGTCGGCCGACAGATCGCGCACCTCGGCACCTTCCGGAATCTGCACCTCCGCAACGGGTTCCGGGCGATCGTCGAATTCCAGCCGCAGGGCGCGGCACATCGTGGCGTGCATGTCGTACAGCGCGGTGATGTAGGTCAGTTCCAGAATCTCCGGATCGCTGAGGTTGGCTCGCAGGACCGCGAACACCTCGTCCGGCACCCGTCCGCCATCGTGGACCAGGCAGTCGGTGTAGGCCAGAATCGCGCGCTCGAGTTGGGAGAAACAGTCGCTGATCTGCCAGGACGGGATGGCCGCGATCTTCTCCTCGGGCGCACCCAGCGACCGCATCTGCTTGCAGTGCTGGGAGAACACGAACTGACTGCCGCGCGCGTATCCGGCCCGGCACTGTCCCAGTTCGCGCAGTAACGGATCCAGGCGGGAGTTGCGGTAGACGGCGAATCCCCGGACCGCGTGCCGGAACACCTCCGGTGACTGCGCGAAGACGGTCCACCAGTCGCCGGGGGTGGCGTGGACGGTGCCGTGGTCGACGGCCGGATCGCGGTCGGGTCCGAACAGCCGGTCGTAATAGAACAGGATCCGCTCGTCGGTAACTTCGGCGCGCGGGACTTCACGCAGGCGGGGCATGTTTCGAACCTCTCGGTAGTGCGGTTTCGCGGAGGGTGGATCGGGGTCAGAGTTCGGCGGCGGCGCGGCGATCGGCGGCGGTCTTCGGCTCATGTGAGACATCGGCCTCGGTGAAAGTTCTGGTCCAGCAGGCGAATTCGAGCAGTACGCCGTCCGGGTCCTGGAAATAGAACGACCGCACGAAGGTTCCGGGGTGCACATCGCGGGAGACTCCCGCGGGGCTGTCGTCGTGATTGAGGACCCGGCTGACCTTGATGCCCTCGGCCTGCACCCGCTGGTAATAGTCGTCGAACAGTTCCGGCGGCACGGCGAACGCCACATGGTTCATCGAGCCCACTCCGCTCACCAACTCCCCCTCGTCCGGAAGTCCTTTGGGCGCGGCCAGTCCGGGGGTGGCATCGGGCGCGTCGGCGAGCCAGAAGAAGGCGATGGTGTTGCCGCCGCCGCAGTCGAAGAAGAAGTGCTGACCGAGGTTGTGCGGCAGCTCGATGGTTTTGATCAACGGCATGCCCAGGGTGCCGGAGTAGAACTCGATCGTCCGGCGCATATCGGAACACACCAGGGCGAGATGGTTGATTCCGCGTAGTTCGTATTTCGGGTTGGCGGCGCTCATTGCAGTCCTTCCGCTGTGGTGCCGATTCGACCTCCGTGACGGGTCCGCACCTCTACTGTGAGCTGGGATTCTCCCGGCTGAACTGACTTGACAGTCATGTCATGTTCGTGGATAGTGTGATCCGTGCCGAAGTCATCTGTCAATAGCGCGCCCACCCCCGTCGACAACCTGACGCCCCGGGGCCGCAAGACACGCGACGCATTGCTGGACGCGGCGCGCAAGGTGTTCGAGACCGTCGGATTCCTCGATACCCGAGTGGAACAGATCAGCGAGGAGGCGGGCGTCTCCTACGGCACCTTCTACCGCTATTTCGAGTCCAAGGAACATGTGTTCGGCGAGTTGAGCACGCGGCTGTTCGACGATATGCACCGTCGCGAACCCACGCCCGCGGGACTCTCGCCGGCCGCCCGGCTCATCGCCGCCAATCGGTCCTATTACGCGGCCTACCGGCGCAATGCCCGGATGATGGCGATCGTCGAACAGGTCGCGACCTTCAACGAGGAGTTCCGGCGGCTGCGCCACGAACATCGGCGCCAACTCATCGAGCGCACCGCGCAGTCGATCGCCCGCTGGCAGCGCGAGGGCTTGGTTCGCGTGTCGCTGAATCCGGAACTGGCCGCGCGGGCCATGTCCGCGATGGTCGACCACACCCTCTACCTGTGGCTGATCCAGGGCGAGGACGCCGACGAGGACGCGCTGCTGAACACCCTCGACCAGATGTCGGTCAGCGCGCTGGGTCTCGATCCGGACGACAGATAACGGCATTTTCGCGGGGTGCGGGTGTCCCGCACACGACAGGAGGCAGTATGAGAACGGACCCACCGGTCACCGCACATCCCGACGCGGGCGACGGCGAGGCCGATACCGCGCACCCGGCGGCCGGACCGCTCGACGGCTTCCGCGTGCTCGAGCTGGGGACACTGATCGCGGGGCCGTACTGCGGGCGCCTGCTCGGCGATATGGGGGCCGACGTCATCAAGATCGAAGCGCCGGATCGTCCCGACCCCCTTCGCGATTGGGGTCAGGCGGCCGGTGGCGGCCACCAGTACTTCTGGACCGTGCACGCCCGCAACAAGCGGTGCGTGAGCCTCGATCTGCGTGTCCCGGCGGGGCGCGACATCTTCCTGGAATTGGCGCGCACGGCCGATGTCGTGGTCGAGAGTTTCCGGCCCGGCACGCTGGAGCGCTGGGGTCTCGGCTACGACGTGCTCGGGGAACTGAATCCGGGGCTGGTGCTGGCAAGGGTCTCCGGTTACGGGCAGACCGGGCCGTACGCGTCCCGGGCGGGGTACGCCTCGGTGGCCGAAGGCATCAGCGGGCTGCGCCACCTCAACGGATTCCCGGGGCAGGCGCCGCCGCGGATGGCGTTGTCGCTGGGGGACAGTCTGGCCGGACTGTTCGCCTTCCAGGGCGTCCTCGCCGCACTGCTGGTGCGGGAGCGGACCGGGCGCGGGCAGGTGGTGGACGCGGCGCTGACCGAGGCGTCGCTGGCGATCCAGGAGTCCACGGTGCCGGATTTCCACAAGACCGGACATGTGCGCCAGCCGTCGGGCACCCGGCTGGACCGGGTGGCGCCGTCGAATCTCTACAAGGCCAAGGACGGGCTGTGGGTGATCATCGCGGCCAATCAGGACACCGTCTTCGGGCGGCTGGTCACCGCGATGGGCCGGCCCGAACTCGCCTCCGACCCACGGTATTCCACCCATTCGGCGCGCGGTGAGCGGCAGGACGAGCTCGACGAGATGATCGCGGCCTGGGCCGGAGATTTCACCGCCGCCGATCTGATCGATCTGCTGAACCGCCACGGCGTGGTCGCCGGCCCGGTGAACACCGTCGCCGAGGTGATGGCGGATCCACAGTTCACCGCGCGCGGCATCTTCGTCGACCACGTCGATCCGTCCGTCGGCAGCGACGACGCCGGATACGATCCCGTCCCGGTCAAGGGCGTCGGTGTGGTGCCGCGACTCAGCGCCACCGCCGGTGGCGTGCGCTGGGGTGGCCCGAGCCGGCCGGGCACACATACCGACGAAGTACTGGGTGAGCTGCTCGGATACGACGCCGACCGGCTGGCGAATCTGCGCGGCGAAGGCACGATCGGATGAACGCTGTCGACATTCGCGAGGTCGGGCCGCGCGACGGTCTGCAGATCGAGGAACCGATTCCCATCGAGGCCAAACTCGCCTTCATCGACGCCCTCGTCGCCACCGGGGTGCGCCGGATCGAGGCCACCTCGTTCGTCTCGCCGCGCGCGATACCGGCCCTGGCCGACGCCGAAGCCGTTGCCGCACAACTGGACCGGTGGCCGGGCGTGGAATTCTCCGCCCTGGTCGCGGGGCTCGGCGGGGTGCGGCGCGCACTCACCGCCGGTGTGCATCGGCTGGAGTACGTCGTGTCGGCGTCCGACGGGCACAGCCGGGCGAACGTGGGACGCGACAGTGCCGAATCGATCGCTCTCATCGACCCCATCGCCGAACAGGTTCATGCGGTCGGCGGACAACTCGAGGTGATCATCGCGATCGCCTTCGACTGCCCGTTCGACGGCCGCACGCCGCCGGAGCGGGTGGCCGCGATCGCCGCGCGGGCAGTGGCTTCCGGCGCCGATTCGCTCGCCGTCGCCGATACCGTCGGCACCGCCTCGCCGGTCCGCACCGCGGAGGTGATCGACCGAGTACGTGCGGCGGCGCCCGATACCGAACTCGGCATACATCTACACAACACGCGCGGGCAGGGACTCGCCAATGCCTGGGCCGCCTACGAACACGGCGTCCGCCGATTCGATTCCGCCGCAGGCGGTCTCGGCGGATGCCCGTTCGCCCCCGGAGCGAGCGGCAATATCGCGACCGAGGAATTGGCCTATTCGTTCGACGACGGCGGCATCGAGACCGGCATCGACATCGACCGGGCGCTCGACGCCGCCCGGCTGATCTCGCGCCTGCTCGGCAAACCCGTCGACAGCAATCTGCTCACCGCGGGCGGCCGCCTGCGGCCCAGCAATGCGGCATCACAGTGAGCCGCACGAGAACGACCCGGAGGTCCTTCGCATGGATGAACTGGCCGACCGCTTCTTCGCCGCGGTCAGCGCGGGCGATACCGCGGCCCTGACCGCGCTGTACGCGCCCGACGCCCGGATCTGGCACAACGACAAGAACGCCGAGGAGACCGTCACCGAGAATCTGCGGGTGCTGCGCTGGCTCTCGCGCACGGTGGAAAACCTACGGTACGAGGATATTCGGCGCCATGTGCTGACCGACGGCTTCGCGCAGCAGCACGTCGTGCGTGGCCATCTACCCGGCCACGGCGATCTGGAGGTACCCGCGAGCCTGTTCGTCCGCGTCGAAGACGGGCGCATCACCAGGATCGACGAATATGTCGACTCGGCGGCGACGCAGCCGCTGCGCGAGGTCTCGGCGACGAACGGAGGTTACCGGTGATGTCGGTCAACCGCCCCGACGGCGAGATCGCCGAATTATCCGCGCGGATGCGCACATTCATCGATACCGAGGTCGTGCCCGCGGAGCCGGTGCTGGCCCGCGAGGACGACACCGCACACGCCACCCTCGCCCGCCTGAAGGAGCGGGCGAAGGAACTCGGGTTGTGGGCGCTGGGCCATCCGGCCGAACTCGGTGGCGGCGGGGTGCCGTTCCTCGACTTCGTCTATTTGAACGAGATCATCGGCCGGTCCGAATTCGGCATGCTGGCCGTCGGTTCGGTATCCATGCAGGACACGCTCATGCTGTACCGGCACGGCACCGAGGAACAGCGCGCCCGCTGGATTCCGCCCATGGTCGCCGGCGACATCCTGCCGTCGGTGGGCCTCACCGAACCCGAGGTCGCGGGATCCGATCCCACCCTGATCGCCACCGAGGCCGAACTCGACGGCGACACCTGGATCATCAACGGGCACAAGTGGTTCACCACCGGCGCTGCCCAGGCGGCCTACTGCACGGTCTTCGCCCGCACCGAACCCGAATCGGTTCCCCGGCACTCGCGGATCAGCGCGATCATCGTGCCGACCGACACCCCCGGCTTCGAGATCGTCCGCTCCATCCCGACCATGGGCCACGATCCGAGCGATCACTACGAGGTCCGGCTCACCGATGTGCGGGTCCCGGCGGCCAATCTGCTCGGCGAGCGAGGTAAGGGTTTCATCGTCGCGCAGGACCGGCTCGGACCGGGGCGGATCTTCCACTGCATGCGCTGGCTCGGGCAGGCGCAACGCGCCTACGAATTGATGTGCGAGCGGGCGAACACCCGATACGTACACGGATCGTTGCTCGCCGAGAAGGGCGAAATCCACCGGTACATCGCCGAATCGGCCGCCGAGATCCACGCGGCCCGGCTGATGACGCTCGACGCCGCCCGCGCCATGGATGCAGGTGAGGACTATCGGGTGCGGGTCGGCTTGATCAAGTTCTGGGGTGCGCGGATGCTGCACAACGTGATCGATCGCGCCATCCAGGTACACGGGGCCCTCGGGCTGACCGCCGACACCCCGTTGGAACGGATGTACCGGCAGGCCCGCTACGCCCGCGTCTACGACGGCCCCGACGAGGTGCATCGCATGTCGACCGCGCGCCGGTTGCTGCGCTCCCCCGAGGCGGCGCCGTGGCTGTGAGCGCGGAATCGGCTGCTGCCGAGTCGATTACGCTCGCCGACGGCGTTCGCTCGGTACTGGCCGCCACTCTCGAAACCGAACTCACCGATGTCGTGTTGCGGCAGTTCACCGGTGGCGCGAGCCGGCAGGTATATGCGATCGAGGCCCGCGACGGGACCGGCACCGCGGTGCGGGCCGTGCTGCGGCGGGACCCACCCGGCCACGGCGATCCCGCGCGCATGCACGCGGAGGCGGTCTGTCTGCGAGCAGCCGGTGCGGCCGGGGTGCCCGTGCCCGCCGTCCTCGCGGACGGTGCTACCGCGCCCGGCATCGACGCCCCCTATCTGCTGATGGAGCGGGTCGCCGGGGAGTCGATTCCCCGCAAATTGCAACGGGATCCGGCCTTCGCCGCGGTGCGGGAGCGCCTCGCCGGCGATCTCGGCCACGTCCTCGGGCTGATTCACCGGACCCCACTGGACACCCTGGACATCCTCGACGATCACGATCCGCTCGCCGGCATCGAACAGATCTATCGCGACCTGGACGATCCGCGGCCGGCGGTCGAGGCCGGACTGTGCTGGCTGCGTGAGCACCGGCCCGCGGATCGCCCGAAGGCACTGGTGCACGGCGACTTCCGGCTGGGCAACTTCCTGATCGAGCCGGACGGCGTGCGCGCGGTACTGGACTGGGAGCTGGCCCATCTCGGCAATCCGATCGAGGATCTGGGCTGGTTGTGTGTGCGGGCCTGGCGCTTCGGCGCCGCGGCTCCGGTGGGTGGACTGGGGAGCCGAGAGCAACTTCTGGACGGTTACGAACGGTCCGCGGGCTACCGGCCCACCGCGGCGGAGCTGCACTGGTGGGAAGTCTTCGGCACTCTGAAGTGGCTGGTACTCAGCCGCTTTCAGGCGCAGCGGCATCTCGGCGGAGACGAACGCTCGCTCGAGCTCGCCGCGATCGGGCGCCGGGTCTGCGAATCGGAATACGATCTGCTCGCCGTCCTGGGCCTGCTCGACGAGAGCGTTTCGGTTCCCTCGCCCTCGGACATGCCTGCTACCGTGCACGATCGGCCGCATCCGACCGAAATACTCGAGCTGGTCGCCGACACGCTGTCCGCAGAGGTCGGGCCCGCGCTCCCGCCCGAGCAGTCGCGCTCGCGCTATCTGCTGCGGGTGTGTGCCAACCTGCTCGGTATCGCCGCACGCGAGCTGGCCGCAGGCCCCGCCGCCACCGCCGAAGTGCACAGCCGGCTGGCGGGGCTGGGCTGCGAGTCCGAAGCGGAGCTGGCCGCGCGGCTGCGCTCCGGCGCGGTGTCGTACACCGACGATGCCGTGCGCGCGGCGATCTCGGCCGCGGTTCTCGCGCGATTGCAGGTCGCGAATCCACGCCACCTCGGGTAATCGCACAACGGCGGCATCGGCGAGCGCCGACCGCTCGGCTTGACGGCGGGCCGGCGGTTCGGCACTGTAGGCGGTCCACGCTCGTTCATCGCGATCGGCCAGGGGCATCGGCGAAACGAAACGGCGGTCCGGTGGCGACTGGCATCGTCACCACCGGACCGCCGGGTCGCGGAGTGGTTCAGGAGAACTGGTCGCGCAGATCGCGTTTGAGGATCTTGCCGGTGACGTTCTTCGGAAGTGCGTCCAGGAACTCCACCCGCCGCGGAACCTGGAATCCGCCCAGGTGTTCACGGCAGCCGGCGATGATGTCGGCGGCCGTGGCGGTCGCGTTGTCGCGCAGCACGACCACCGCGCACACCACCTCGCCCCAGGTGTCGTCGCGGACGCCGATGGCGGCGGCCTCGGCGACCTGCGGATTCCGGTACAGCGCCTGTTCGACCGTCAGCGAGGCGACGTTCTCACCGCCGCTGATGATCAGATCCTTCTTCTGGTCGACGATGTAGACGAAGCCCTCCTCGTCCTGGCGGACCATATCGCCGGTGCGGAACCAGCCGTCGGTGAACGACTCCGCGGTCGCGCGCGGATCGTTCCAGTAGCCGATGGTCACCTGGTCCGCGCGCACCACCATCTCGCCGATCTCGCCCCGCGCGACATCGGCGAAATCCTCGTCGACGATGCGAATATCCGCCAACCGCATGGGTTTACCCGCCGAGGCGAGCAGATGGGTTTCCCCGCGCGCCGCCCGCCGGTGCGCCTCCTCGTCCAGATGCAAGACGTTCCCGGCGAGTTCGGTCATCCCCATGCCCTGATAGAAATCGCATCCGAACCGCTCCAGTCCCGCGCGCAGCACCGCGGACGGGATGGCGGAGGACCCGTATCCGATCGCCTGCAGCGTCTTCGGCGAATGCCGCTCCAACGCCGGATCCTGCAGCAGGAAATTGATCATCGTCGGCGCCAGCCCGGTCTGGGTCACCTGCCATTCGTCGACCACCCGCAGGAAGGTCGCGTTGTCGTAGGCGCGCAGGATGCCCACAGTGGCGCCGATCAGATGGTTGACCAGCACCACATAGCCGCCGACATGGCACAGCGGGAAGCAGAACAGGAAAACCGTCTCCTCCGCGACGGTCCAGTGCAGCGCCGAAGAGGTCACGCCCGCAAGGAGATTGCGATGCGAGACCATGACGCCCTTCGGCGCCCCGGTCGTCCCGCTGGTGTAGACCAGCCACGCCACATCGTCGGGATCGGGACGGTAGGCGGGCGCGGCGGCCGAGGCCGTACCGGCGAACTCGTCCCATCCGATGGTGCCCGGTGCGGCGCCGATCGACACCACAGTGGTGACCGACGGGATCCGGTCGCGGATGCGGTCCACGAGATCGGCGAACTCCTCCGCGACGATCAGCACCCGGGCGCCGGAATGCTCGATCAGGCCGGCGATCTGGTCCTCGTGCAACCGGAAGTTGAGGATCGTCAACGCCATTCCCGCCATCGGAACGCCGTAGTAGCACTCCAGATACTGCGGGCAGTTCGCCGACAGAATCGCCACCCGGTCACCCGGCTCCGCCACGCCGAGCAGCGCGTTCGCGAGGCGGCGGCAACCGTCACGCAACCGCCGGTAATCGATCGCCTCCTGCTCGAAGCGCACCGCGATCCGGTCGGGGTGTTTACGCGCCCCGTATTCGACGATGTCACCGATCAGCATCTGTCCGAACTCCTCGCCGATTCGACATGCATGGCAGGCACCCTTCTCACCGGATCGCGAGCGGGTTGATCGGCGAGCCGACCCCGCGAGTGAATTGCAGGGGTGGGCCGGCGTAGAAGAAGTCCCAGCGTCCGTCGCCCGCGCACGCCCGCGCCAGATCCTCGAAGTCGAGCATTTCCGCGAGGGTCAGGCCCATATCGCGGATGAGCACCATATGCAGTTCGAACGCGGTTCCCGGATGTTCGCCGGGCATCACCTCGACCGCCCAGTTGTCGGAGCCGACGACGGCCACGTCCTTGTCGCGCAGCCAGGTCGCACACGCCAGGCTCAGGCCCGGCTCACCGGCCATGAAGCCCTGCGGATCACCGTCGGTGAGGAATTTCCTGCGCCAGCCCGTGCGGATCAACAGGATGTCGCCGGCGCCCACATCCACGCCCTGGGCGGCCGCGACGGCGTCGAGTTCGTCGGGACCGATCGCGGTTCCGGCTTCGAGCCAGTCCACGCCGCGATGGCGAGCCACGTCCAGCAGCACGCCGCGCCCGGCGATGCCACCGGACTGGGTGTGGATACCGCATTTGTCGGCGCCCTTGACCGTCACTCCGGAGCCGGGGTGTCCGTTGTACAGCTCGTCGTCGTAGTGCACATGCGCCAGCGAGTCGTATTGGGAACCGGCCTGCAACGGCATGAAGACGAAGTCGTCGGCCCATTTGAAACCGCCGGGAAGCACCTGTTCCTGGCCGTTTTCCGACATCAATCGGATCGGATTGATGCGCGCGCCGCCGGGCTGTGGGCCGTCACCGTCGAGCGGAATGCCGAGTTTGAAGGTCTCACCGGTGCGAATCAGCGCCGCCGCGGCCACCACCCGCTCCGGCGTGATCAGATTCGTGGTTCCGCGCTCGTCGTCGGTCCCCCACCGACCCCAATTGCTGACCTTCCGGCCCAGAGCGCGCATATCGGGAACTTCGGGCACCGTTGCCTCCTGAACAGTTTATGACGTGACAGTCATGTCAACTTCGTGCCGCAAGTGTGTCCGACGGCACTTTCGGTGTCAATAGCCGGATGTCAGGTTCGCCCCGCTCGAGGCCGGGAGGCAGGTTCCGGACCAGGCGAGATGGAACGGCCTGGACGAAGCGGGTCGGACGAACTCGGCTGAGATGCGATAGCGCAAGGCTATTCACGCACTTCTTCCGCTCACCTGACGACGACTATCCGATACTGTACGGTTTCACTTCATAGCGTTCGCGGGACAGCCTCGCAGCGGCGCGGAAGAATCGGCCATGTCGAACATAATTTGTTGCTGCGCAGCGCTTTTCGTCCAGAAAGCCGCTCATCTACAGCTGAGCCGTAGATGCAGCGGCACGCGCAGACCCATCGAAAGCAGCCGATTTCCGAAACCGAGCAGTTGATTTCCGCCATATTGACGTGCGAGGGTGATTGGGTTCACACTACCAACGAGTAACCGGACGAAGGTGTCCGGTTCGGGTAGAAGGGGACTCTGGTGAAACGAGGACGCGCAGTCCTTCAGCTCGCGACCGCCGTCGCGGCCATGTCATTGCTCGTCGGCTCAGCGACCGGTCTCGCACCGAATGCGCACGCGGCATCCGATTCGTTCTACGAGTACACGGGCGCGGCGCCGCTGTCCTCGATCGCACCGGGAACCGTGTTGCAGACGCGGACGATGCCGTACCACTTCGCGGGCATCCCGACGCCCGTCACGGCGGTGCAGCTGCAGTACCGCACGACCGATGCCCGGCAGCGCCCGGCCGTGAACGTCACCTCCGTACTCCTGCCGCCGACCGGCGTCGATCCTGCGAAAGCCGTTGCCTACCAGTCCTTCTACGACTCGCTCAATCCCGAGGACGGGCCGTCGCGATCGGTCGCGGGCAATGTGTCCTTCGGCGGCGCGGTGAACAACGTGGAGGGTGAGCTGATCGCGCCGCTGCTGGCGCAGGGCTACACGATCATCGTCGCCGACACCGAGGGCCAGGCGGCCGATTTCGCCGCGGGCCCCGAGTACGGAATGAACACCCTGGACTCGATCCGGGCGGCGACCCACTCGGCGCAGGTCGGCCTGAACGAGCAGACCCGCGTCGCGCTGTTCGGATATTCGGGCGGCGCGATCGCCACCAACTGGGCCGCGGCCCTGGCGCCGGTCTACGCCCCGGATGTCGACCGGCAGCTGGTCGGGGCGGCCGAAGGTGGCGTCCTGGTCAATCCGGCACGCAACCTGCGCTATATCGACGGCAGTTTCGGCTGGGCCGGGGTGGCGGCCATGGCGGTGATCGGCATCGGCCGCTCCTACGACATCGACTTCTCGCCTTATATGAGTGCGTACGGCGCCGAGATCCTGAACAAGATGCAGTACGCGTCCATCGCCAACGTGCTGTTCCAATACCCGGGCCTGACCTGGGCCCAGATGGTGAAGCCGGAGTACGCCGATCCCAACAGCGTGGCGCCGTTCGTCGCGGCGGTGCGCAAGGTCGACCTCGGTCTGGCGCCGACGCCGACGATTCCGATGCTCATCGGGCAGGGCGCCAACGGCGTGCTGGAAGGGACCGACAACGGTAAGCCGGTGTCCGGCCCCGGTGACGGCGTGATGGTCGCAGGCGACGTGCGCAGCCTGGCCCGGCAGTACTGCGACACCGGGAACTCCGCGATCCTGTATCGGCAGTACGACCTGCTCAGCCACACTCCGTCGACCATCGCGTGGCTGCCGGAGGCCCTGCTCTGGCTCGACGACCGGTTCGCGGGCCGGCCGGCGCCGGCGAACTGCGGCGCCATCGCGCCGGGCAATTCGCTGGACCCGGTGATCTGAGCCCACCGGACTATATGAGAAGAGGCCCCCCCGCGGGGGGGGGCGCGTGCGGGGTGCCCCGCGCCGCTTAGCCGGCCGCAAGGCGCAGCCGCGCACGCGAGTGGGGCGCGGGTGGGGGGGGGGGCCGGGCGCCGCCCGCGCT
>NZ_LZML01000207.1:0-10771 GCF_001665695.1 Nocardia sp. 852002-51101_SCH5132738
TGATTGTCAGGCGCTCCTCGTCCGACCTCGTTGTCCCGGGCCTCTCGGCTCCGGGTCGGTGTCCGTGTCGCTCTGACCTGGAATAAGTTACGTGCCAACCGCATTCGAAGTCAAATCGCCTGGTCATCCGGCCTGACGACGCACATCGGATGCGCTCGCAACACCATCCACAACATCGGCGTCCGGCGAGAAATTCCGACCGTCGGCCGAAGCCCGCCCCGAAATGCCGGAAGCCGGCCCGCGGTGGGGGCGGGACCGGCTTCCGATCGCTATTCGCGATACGCGTCTCGGGGATACGCGACGATTTCGGCTGCGGGTCAGCCGTTGCAGCGCGACGCGCTGATGACGGCGGGACCCGAACCGTCCGAACTCAGGGTCGGCGGGCGATCCGGGCCCAGCGCCGCGATGGCGTTGCGCTCGGCCTCCTGCAGGGTGGCACCGGTTCCGACGGTATGAACGTCGTCACGCCTGGCGACCGCCCCGCATCCGTCGACGAAGCGAAGGATGGTCGCGCAACCGGGAGCCCCCTTCGACCCGCACACGTCCACCGCATCCCAGTCGGCCGTGTCCTGATCGGGCGCGTTGACGACACTTCCGATGTGCCAGCCGTCGTCCATTTCGTAGGAGATGGCGAACGCGCCGTACAGGTGGCCGTCCGGCCCCCGCTCCGCCGCCGCCGAACCGGTTCCCGCGACGACGAAGGCCGTCGCGGTGGTCGCGACGAATCCCAGGGCAAGCTTGCCCATCGACAACATGGTGTTTTTCCCCTATCGAAGGCTTCCGGATGAAGCCAACCGAAAAGAATGCGTTCCACAACCGGTGTTGTCCAGGCCGGGTGTCCCGAAAGCCCTTGCGAGACTGCAAGTTAGGGGAAATATGACCGATAACCGCTACATTCGACAGCCGACGCAGACGTTCGTACCGCCGAAACGCCGGTAGCCGGCCCGCCCGAAGGCGGACCGGCTACCGGTTCGAAAGGTGTTGCCGGAAGGCAGGACTCAGAAGTCCATGCCGCCCATGCCACCGGTCGGGTCGCCGACGGGAGCGGCGGCCTTCTCCGGCTTGTCGGCCACGACGGCCTCGGTGGTGAGGAACAGCGCGGCGATCGACGCGGCGTTCTGCAGCGCCGAACGGGTGACCTTGACCGGGTCGGCGACACCGGCGGCCAGCAGGTCCTCGTACTCGCCGGAGTCGGCGTTGAGGCCCTGGCCGGTCGGCAGGTTGGCGACCTTCTCGGCGACCACGCCGGGCTCGAGGCCGGCGTTGAAGGCGATCTGCTTCAGCGGCGCGGCCAGCGCCACCTTCACGATGTTCGCGCCGGTGGCCTCGTCACCGGTCAGCTTCAGGTCGTCCAGCGCCGGGCCGGCCTGCAGCAGCGCCACACCACCACCGGGGACGATGCCCTCTTCGACGGCGGCCTTGGCGTTGCGCACCGCGTCCTCGATGCGGTGCTTGCGCTCCTTGAGCTCCACCTCGGTGGCGGCGCCGGCCTTGATCACCGCAACACCGCCGGCCAGCTTGGCCAGGCGCTCCTGCAGCTTCTCGCGGTCGTAGTCCGAATCCGAGTTCTCGATCTCGGTGCGGATCTGGGCGACGCGACCCGCGATGGCGTCGGCATCACCGGCACCGTCGACGATGGTGGTCTCGTCCTTGGTCACCACGACCTTGCGGGCGGTGCCCAGCAGGTCGACGGTGGCCGTCTCCAGGTTCAGGCCGACCTCTTCGCTGATGACCTCGCCACCGGTGAGGATGGCGATGTCGGCCAGCTGCGCCTTGCGGCGGTCGCCGAAGCCCGGGGCCTTGACGGCGACGGACTTGAAGGTGCCGCGGATCTTGTTCACGACCAGGGTCGACAGGGCCTCGCCCTCGACGTCCTCGGCAATGATCAGCAGCGGCTTACCGGCCTGGATGACCTTCTCCAGCAGCGGCAGCAGGTCCTTGACGGTCGACACCTTGGAACCGACCAGCAGGATGTAGGGGTCCTCGAGGACCGCTTCCTGACGCTCGGCGTCGGTGACGAAGTAGCCCGAGATGTAGCCCTTGTCGAAGCGCATACCCTCGGTCAGCTCCAGCTGGAGGCCGAAGGTGTTGCTCTCCTCGACGGTGATGACGCCTTCCTTGCCGACCTTGTCCATGGCCTCGGCGATCAGCTCACCGATGGACGCGTCGCCGGCGGAGATGGCCGCGGTGGCAGCGATCTGCTCCTTGGTCTCGACCTCCTTGGCGGTGTCGAGCAGCTTGGCGGTGACGGCCTCGACGGCCTTCTCGATGCCGCGCTTCAGGCCCAGCGGGTTCGCACCGGCCGCGACGTTGCGCAGGCCCTCGCGCACCAGCGCCTGGGCGAGCACGGTAGCGGTGGTGGTGCCGTCACCGGCGACATCGTCGGTCTTCTTGGCGACCTCTTTGACCAGCTCGGCGCCGATCTTCTCGTAGGGGTCCTCCAGCTCGATCTCCTTGGCGATGGACACACCATCGTTGGTGATCGTGGGGGCGCCCCACTTCTTCTCCAGGACAACGTTGCGACCCTTGGGGCCCAGCGTCACCTTGACCGCGTCGGCGAGGCTGTTCAGTCCCCGCTCGAGACCGCGACGGGCCTCTTCGTCGTACGCAATTGTCTTGGCCATTGCGTTGAGATCCTCCACATGTATATGGGGCTGACACACAGAGCGACCGCAGGTTGGATCGCCCCATTACGCTGGCCAGGTACGGTGCCCGCGACGGACGACCGAGGGTGTCTGGGAACCCGGTCTCACCTGCCCGACCTAGCACTCACTGGTCGAGAGTGCCAGGACCTTTCTAGCACTCGACGGTACCGAGTGCAAGGTTACGGACCCGATGGCCGCACCGTTCGCAATCGGCGATATCGGCTGCACGGTGCGATATCCGGGCGGGCACGCTCACGTATCGTCGGTGACCCGCAGCGCCAGGGCGACGAAGGCGTCGGTGCGGCGCTCCTCCGGACTGCGCGGTTCGCCGCGTTCCACGGTCACCTGCTCGGCGTCGTGAAGCAGCAGTTCCGCCTCGATTCGCATGATCGCCCGGATGAACGGAGGCGCCACCTCGGGCGGCAGATCGCCGTTGACGATGTAGCTGCCGTCCGGGCCGTCCTCGGTTTCGACATAGGACAGCGCGCGCAGCAGGTCTGCGCGTAGTTCCCCCGCGATCAGGTCGGAATCCGATCCATCCGCCATAGCAATATCGTATCCGGACCACCGATCACCTCATCAGCCCCACAACTTCACAGCCGTATCGATGAGTGAGCGGGCACGGCGTGGCCACCGCGGAATCGGGCACGGACTCTGCGGATTCGGGAGGCGCATTCCGGGCCGCGGAACCGGCCGCGACGCGGCGAGTCGCGCCGGGCCGGATATCGCGACGACGGCCGCGCCGCGCCGGATCGGGACGCCGGCGAGCATCGATCAGGCACTCGGCGGGGCCGGCGGCTGCGGCGGAGCGGGTGGCGCGGGCGGAGCCGGCGCGGGCGGCGGCTGGGGTGCATCCACCGGATTCGGCGGCATGAACTGGGCGAGCTGGGCGACCAGATCGCGTTCGATATCAGTCTTGGTCAAGCCGAGTCCCGACAGCACGCCGCTGCCGTCCTCCTGCTCGAGCAGCGCGAGCAGGAGGTGTTCGGTGCCGATGTAGTTGTGGCCGAGCCGAAGCGCCTCGCGGAAGGTCAGCTCCAGCGTCTTGCGGGCGCTCGCGGTGTACGGGATGAGGGCGGGAACCTCGTCCACCGCCGCCGGCAGCGCCACTGTCGCCACCCGGCGCACCGCGTCCAGCGAGACTCCCTTGGCGACAATGGCGTGTGCGGCCAGCGCGCCCGGCTCACTGAGCAGTCCGAGCACCAGATGTTCGGGCTGGATCTCCGCGTTGCCCGCGCGCCGAGCCTCCTCCATGGAGGCCATCACCACATTGCGCGCGCGGGGCGTGAAGCGCGCGAACCCGGCATTCGGATCCATCGCGGGATCACCCGGTTTCGGCACGAAACGCTTCTGCGCGGCTTGTTTGGAGACGCCCATGCTCTGGCCGATATCGGTCCAGGAGGCGCCCGAGCGGCGGGCCTGGTCGACGAAGTGGCCGATCAGATGATCGGCCACCTCGCTCATATGTTCGGCGACCACGATGGCGTCGGACAGTTGTTCCAGGACGTCGTCGGGCCGGGCGCGTTTGATGCCTTCGATCAGATCGTCGAGGCGGATACGTTCGGTCATACGTCAACGCTAGGTTGACTGTCATATGTTAGTCAACCATTGGTTGACGACAATTCAGGGACGCGCCTGCATCGCCGCGCCGCGCACGATCATCTCCTTCACCACCGCGGCCGGACGACCGGTCAGGGCACGCGGCGTCGGGGCGTCGTCGGCGCGGACGAACTGCACGACCGCGTCGCGGCGCCCGAGACTGATGCACTGCAGGACGTAGCGGAAACGCAGATCGTCCGGCTCCGCGCCGCGCATCCGGGCGAGCGCCGACCGCGCGGCATGGGATCCGGTCGGCAGCGCCGTCGCACAGGCCATCCGCAGTTCGCGCCCGCCCGGTCCGGTGATCGCGGCGCAATCGCCCGCGGCGTAGATATGCGGGTCGGAGGTGCGCAGCGTGGCATCCACCAGGACGCGACCGCGCGCATCGACCGCCAGCCCGGCACGGGCGGCGAGGTCGCTGGTGGTGAAACCCGTTGTCCACAAAACCGTTTCGGCGTCGATGTGGCCACCGTCGGCGAGCCGCACGCCGTCCGCCGCGACCTCGACGACCTTGGCGCCCGCGTGCACCTCGACGCCGAGCCGCTCCAGGGTGGCGGCGATATGCCGCTGCGCGCGATCGGAGAGCCAATAGCCCGGCTGCTCCGAACTCACCAGCGCCACCGACAGTTCCGGATGTGATTCGGCGAGCTCGGCCGCGGTCTCGATGCCGGTCGCACCGCCGCCGACCACCGCGACACGACCACGCAGCGGTGGCAGCGCGACGATGTTCTCGAGTGTCGCGATCGGATGGGCGTGATCTCGCACGCCCGCAACGCTGTCGGTATCCGCGGCGCTGCCGAGGGTGTACACCAGCGTGTCGTAACCCAGCACCGAACCATCGGACATCGAAACCTCTTGTGCCGCAGTATCTATCGCGGTAACCCGGCCACGGACGAAATGGGCGCCCTTGCGTTCCAGCATGGTCCGCAGATCCTGGCGCGCGATCGTCTGCCCGGCGGCGAGCTGATGCAGCCGCACGCGCTCGACCATTTCCGCACGGCTGTCCACGACCGTGATCTGCGCGCCGCGGGATTTGCAGAGTCTGCCCGCCGCGGCCAGGCCGGCGTAGCCGGCGCCCAGCACGAGGATTCGGTGGGATGCGGTGTGATGTGCATTCATGGGTGACTCCTTTTCGAGGCCGACACCCTTCAGACCGGACAGCTCGCCGATCCCTGACAACGAGCTGCTGTGTTCCGCATCACTACCCGAGGCGATCGGCCTCCGCCGGCGCCGGGAAGCGACCGAAGTACGCGAGTTTGTCGGGATTCACCAGGATCCGGATCGCCGAGATCCGCTCACCGTCCACGTCGGCCGCGCCGATCAACAGCAGGTCACCGTGGACCCGGGCCACGGCGGCCGGTGCGCCGTTGACCTCCTCGATGCTCAGTTCGAGGTCCTCGACCTCGCGGTGGAACAGCCCGGCCAGATAGCGCGCCACCCGGGCCGCCCCGACCACGGGCCGGCGGGCCGCGCTCATCTTGCCGCCACCGTCGGCGACCGAGACGATATCGGCGGTGAACATCTGTTCCAGCGCAGCGATATCGCCGGCCCGGGCGGCCACGAGGAAGCGCTGGAACAGTTCCCGGGCGCGGGCGGGTTCGGCGTCGAACCGGGTGTGTTCGCTGCGGACGTGCATGCGGGCACGGCGGTAGAGCTGCTGCGAATTCGCCTCCGACAACTCGAGCATGTCGGCGATCTCGCGATGGGCGTAACCGAAGGCCTCGCGCAGCACGAAAACGGCGCGTTCGGCGGGCGACAACCGTTCCAGCAGCGTCAGCATCGCCAGCGAGACGAGTTCGCGCTGCTCCGCGGATTCCATCGGACCGAGCTCGCCCCCGCCGGTCGGCACCGGTTCCGGCAGCCAGGGGCCGACATAGGTTTCGCGGCGTGTGCGCGCCGACTCCAGCCAGCTCCGGCACAGATTCACCACGACCGTGGTCAGCCAGGCCTCGGCGGACCGAATGTCGGCGCGCTCGGTGGCCTCCCAGCGCAGATAGGTCTCCTGGACGGCGTCTTCGGCCTCGCTCGCCGAGCCGAGCATGCGATAGGCGAGTGCGAACAGGCGGGAACGATGGCGTTGGAATTCGGCCAGACCCGTATCGTCCATCCGCTCCGCCCTCCAGTGCCGGCCCGGTGATCGAGGGCGAGACTACTCGCCGTCGGCCCCAGGGTCGCGTTTCGGCCAGGTGATGTGGGACAGCCGGGCTCGCTGGTCGGCGGCGGCGGGCCCAGCACAGGCCGGGCCCGGAGCTATTCCGTGACCATCCCGATGGCGACCGCGACGGGCTTGTCGGCCTCACTCTTGGACAGGCACACCAGTTTCGCGGTCCCCAGCGCCACATTCGGGCTGCCGTCGAACTTCGAGCCGGGGTTCTCCGCCAAAATGCGGTCCATCAGGGACTTTTCACCCTCGATATCGAGTTTGCGGAACTCGCCGCAGGTGGTCTGCGAGGCCGGGCCCAGTCCCGAGTTCTCCGGATGCGCGGTGGTGCCGGGCGCCTCGGTGGGCGTCGCCGGCGCGGGGGCGGTGGACGAGGCGGGGGCCGAGGCCGAGGTCGCGACGGCCGAGCCGTTTCTGCGCAGGCCGTTGGCATCGCTGGACGCATGGTCGCCGCCGCAGCCGGTGAGGCCGATGGTCAGTGCGCCCAGCGCGACGGCCGTCACGGTCAGTCGTTTCATCTCGTGCGTAACCCCCGAGTGGTCCGGCAACGCCGAATCTCCTCCGGCGCGCGCCGGATGCCTCCGGCGCGGCTCGCAGCGTACCGGCCACATCGGCCGTTGAAAACCCCCGCCTCGCGGCGGGGACCGGATCGAATTGCCGCCCTTACGATTCGGCCCCGGCGGCGGCCGAACCGCGTCCGGAGACCGCCTCCAGCGGCAACCGCACGATGAATCGGGTGTCACCCGGCGTGGACTCCACCCGGATATCGCCGCCGTGTTTGTTCACCACGATGCGGAACGAGATGTCGAGGCCGAGTCCGGTGCCCTCACCGACCGGTTTCGTGGTGAAGAAGGGCTCGAAGATCCTGTCCCGCAACGCCTCCGGGACACCCGGCCCGGTATCGCCGATCTCCACTGCGGCACAGTCGCTTTCCCGATAGGTACGAACCGTCAGCGTGCCGGACCCGTTCATCGCCGCCACCGCGTTGTCGATGAGGTTGGTCCACACCTGGTTCAATTCCGCTGCGTAGCAAGGGACCTCGGGCAGCGCGCGGTCGTACTCCTTGACGACCGAGATGTCGTCGCCGATCTTGCGGGCCAGCATCACCAGCGTGCTGTCGAGCAGCTCGTGGATGTCGACCACCTGGAACGGAGCCCGGTCCATCTGCGAATACTGCTTGGCCGCATGGACGAGCGAGGAGATGCGCCCGG
This sequence comes from Nocardia sp. 852002-51101_SCH5132738, assembly GCF_001665695.1. Lineage (NCBI taxonomy): Bacteria > Bacillati > Actinomycetota > Actinomycetes > Mycobacteriales > Nocardiaceae > Nocardia > Nocardia sp. 852002-51101_SCH5132738. Next base: position 7,617 of record NZ_LZML01000207.1, read on the forward strand.
TCGAATCGGTGATCTCGTTCATCAGCAATTCGGTTTCGACGGTGTAGTTCAGCCAGCGGATCGCGCCCTCGAAGACTCCGTCGTCGCAGTGTTCGAGAGTGCCCGCGACCTTCTCCAGCCAGTCGATGTCGAAGCCGGCCTGAACGAAGTTCGGGGCCAAATCCCAGCCGTTGGCGATGCCGTGATCGGCGAGCCAGTCACCGAGTTCGTCCTCGCGGTCGGCGGCCTCCATCGCGGTGAGGGTCGGCGCCTTGGCCACCTGGGTGGCGGCCTCCTCCTGAAGCTGCACCAGCGCCTCGAGCGCGGCGGAGTCGAACTTGCCGTGCGCCATCATCTTCAGCTTGTGCCGCATCCCGGCGACCCGATCCCGCAGCGAGGAGGTGGCCCGCACCGCGGCCGCCGCGGGATTGTTCAGCTCGTGGGTGAGACCGGCCGACAGCGAGCCCAGCGCCAGCAGTCGTTCCCGCCGGCCGATGATCTCGTTGGTGTTGCGATTGCCGAAGAACACGCCCTCCAGCAGATGCAGGGCCATCGGGAACCATTCCCGCATCATCCGCGCGAAGGTGTCCGCGTCCAGGACGAAGAACTTCGACGGTTTCGTCACCGTCAGCGAGCCGGTGTAGTTCTGGTCGGCCCGCTCACCCATATACGCGGTCCACGCGCCGGCGTACGAGCCGCGGTGGTCGGTGCGGACGAGTTCGAGATCCTCGCCGGCCGACAGTTTCGACAGCACGACCTCGCCGTCCATCAGGACGTAGAAGCAGGTCGCGGGCTCGCCCTCGCGGTAGACCGGACCCGGCTCGAAGTATTCGACCCGGCCCTCCCGGCAGAGCCAGGCCAGCTGCTCGTCGTCGAGCTTCTCGAACAGGAACAGGGTGCGCAATTCCGCGGGATCGCACAGGGTCCGGGAGCCGGTGACCGTGCGGTTGTCGTCGCTCACGTGCGCCTCCTATTGTTTCGCGAGGTATCGGTGGACCAGCATGACCGCCATCGCACCCTCGCCGACAGCGGACGCGACCCGCTTCGCCGATTCGGAGCGCACATCGCCGGCGACGAAGACGCCCGGGATGCTGGTTTCGAGATGATGGGGCGGGCGGGGCAGTTCCCAGCCCGGCGGCCGGGAACCGTCGACCATCAGATCCGGTCCGGCCAGGACGTAGCCGGATTCGTCGCGGACGACGAGTCCGTCCAGCCAGTCCGTTTCGGGCGCCGCGCCGATGAACAGGAACAGCCGTTCGGCGTCGACCTTGTCCTCGGCGCCGGTCGCGTTGTTGCGCAACACGATTCGTTCCAGGTGATCGCTGCCGTCGGCGGCCACCACCTCGGTGTTGGTGTGCACCTTGATATTCGGCACGGCCTCGATCTGCTGGATCAGATAGTGCGACATCGACTGGTCCAGCGAACTGCCGCGCACCAGGATGTGCACCGTGCAGGCGTGCCGGGACAGGAAGACCGCGGCCTGGCCGGCCGAATTCGCCCCGCCGACGATGTAGACCTCGCGTTCGGCGCAGTCGGCCGCCTCGGTCATCGCCGAGCCGTAGTAGACGCCGCGGCCGGTGAAATCGTCGACGCCGGGCGCGGGGTGGTGCCGGTAGTTGACGCCGGTGGCGATGAGCACCGAGTGGGCGCTGACGCAGGAGCCGTCGGAGAAGAGCACCCGCCGCGCGGAACCGCACGCCTCCAGCCCGACCACCTCGCGGGCGGTGATGAGTTCGGCGCCGAATTTCACCGCCTGACGCCGCGCCCGATCGGCGAGCTGGGCGCCCGAAAGCCCGTCCGGGAAGCCCAGATAATTCTCGATCCGGGAGCTCTGCCCGGCCTGCCCGCCGGTGGCGGTCCGCTCGACCAGGACGGTGCGCAGCCCCTCGGAGGCGCCGTACACGGCCGCGCCGAGTCCGGCGGGGCCGCCGCCGACCACGATCAGGTCGTAGAACTCACCACTCGGATTTGTGCTCAGGCCGACGCAGCCGGCGAGTTCGCTGTCCGACGGGGACAGCAGCACATTGCCGCTCGGATCGATCACCACAGGGCACTGCTCGGCATCGGCGCCGGCGGCCTCGAGCAGGCGTTGCCCCTCGGGATCGTCGGCGAGGTACCACCGGTACGGCAGCTGATTGCGGGCCAGGAATTCCCGCACCTCGGAACTGCGCGCCGACCAGCGGTGCCCGATCACCTTCGTCTCGTGCACCGGGCGGCGGTCGTCACCGCGCCACGATTCCAGCAGCGCGTCGACCACCGGATACAGCTTCTCTTCCGGCGGGTCCCAAGGTTTGAGCAGATAGTGGTCGAGATCGACCACATTGATCGCGTCGATGGCGGCATTGGTGTCCGCATATGCGGTCAGCAGCACCCGGCGCGCATAAGGGTGCAGATCGATCGCGTTCTCCAGGAATTGGATGCCGTCCATACCCGGCATTCGATAATCGGCGATCAGCACCGCGACCGGCTGGCCGCGCAATTTGAGTTCGCGCAGGACGTCGAGTGCCGAGGCACCGGATTCCGCGCGCATGATGCGATAGTCGGCTCCGTATCGCCGCCGCAGGTCGCGCACGACGGCCCGGGAGACGCCGGGGTCGTCGTCGACACTGAGAATTACCGGTTTGACGGCAGCTGGTGAAGTCACATCGAAAAGTATGAGCGCCCCGGCGGCGAGTTGCCGAGGATGTTCGCTACGGGCACCACATCGATCACACCAGGCGGTGCTCGACGAGATCGAGTTCGCTCGGCGTCAGCAGCCGCTCGAGCCTTTCCTCCCGCTCGGCCAGATTGCGGCGCGATCGCCGGCCGTGATTGCGGAAGGGGACGACCACCGACGGCCCGGATTCCGAATCGGGAAGTAACGGAACCGATTCCGCCTGCCGACGATGGAGGATGGTTCGAATGTTCACGGCCGATCACCTCACAGGGACGTAGCAGCGTGTGCTCCGGTCGAATGCTTCGTTGCCTGCCGTAGTTGCCTATCCGCCATTGTGCGTCGTTTATTACGGCCGGCGAAACGGATCACATCAGAATGTGACCTAGCTGATCTTCAATGGAAAAGTGGTCTCCCTCACAGGGTCGCGGGTCCGGTTGCCACGTCTAGTACTCCAGCCGGACTTGGCGGTCATGGTGTGGGTTGGGATCGTCGCTGGTAGTGGCTGCGGCGGGCGCGGTAT
>NZ_LZML01000208.1:0-1980 GCF_001665695.1 Nocardia sp. 852002-51101_SCH5132738
AATCTCTCCTTCAACCGCCCGTCCGAGGGCATCTGATCACAGATCGCCCGGACTTACACGGTTGCCATGACACCCCCGACGCGCCCGCAGCACACGGCCGCCCAGGATCGACGATTTCAGCTCGAAATAGCTGGTTTCGATCTCCCACCGCCGGTGATAGAGATCCACCAATTCCGCTGCGGGATAACGTTTCTCATCGGTCAATGTCGTGATCAGCCGGTAACGGACGGTGCGGCGGACACCGCCGTCGCCGTCACGAACCACGATCTCGGCATCGACGACACGCACCAGCACTGGGCCCACACGCGCCAGCCACGAACCGTCGAACAACCGCCCGACCGGCGGGAGCCGGCGGTCGGCACGACACCGGATCAGCAGGTCCGCGCGGGTCCCGGAGATCTGCTCGATCAACGCGGCGGCAGCGAAATTCCGGTCGGCCAGCAACGGCATCCCCGGTTTCGGGCAGTCCAGCAACCGAGGCGCCCAGCTCGTCTCCCCGACCTGGTAGGAACCGAACACGGCGTCGATGACCGTGCGCGTGCCACACGCCACAACCGTCAACAGCCGCACCATCGGATACCCGGCCGCCGCGTCGGGCCGGCCGGTCTGCCGGCCGAACACACGAGAATTGCTCGTGGTATCCGGCACGAATAACGTCGTGCCATCGATCGCGCACACCAGCAGGCCACGCCACCGCACCGCGCCCGCACCGGGACCGGCCACCAGGCCGAACAATGCGCGCAGCGCATCGCTACCGACACGACGCAATGCTTGCGACACCGCCGAGGTGCTCGGCGCCGCCACCACAGGCCCGCCCAGGCCGCTAACCAGCCGCGCCCACACCCGCCGGTAACCGATCTGCTCGAACAACACACCCGCCAGCAGCAGATACACCGCGGGACTGCCCTCGGTTTGGTTGACTCCTGACCTGTGAGGATTTCTCCTCGCTGGAAGGATGTTCACCATGCCGAAGCCGTATCCCGAGGAGTTCCGACGCGACGTGGTGGCCGTCGCCCGTAGGGGCGAGACCTCGTTGACTCAGATCGCGAAGGACTTCGGGATCTCGCAGAGTTGCGTGAAGAACTGGCTCAAACAAGCCGACATCGAAGACGGGCATCGGCCCGGCACTACCCGTGATGAGTCCGCTGAGCTGCGCGAAGCGCGTAAACGGATCCGCCAGCTGGAACAAGAAGCCGAGGTCATGCGCCGCGCGGTCGCCTACTTCTCGCGTGACGTCAACCCACAATGAGCTACCCGCTGGTCCTCGACCTGGCCGCTGACGGGATCCCTGTCACGGTGACCTGCCGGGTACTCGGCTTCTCCACCCAAGCGTTCTACAAATGGAAACAAAGCCCTGTCTCACAACGGGATTGGGACGACGCGCATTTGATCAACGCCGCTCTCGACATCCACGCCGACGACCCGGCGTTCGGCTACCGATTCATCGCCGACGAACTACCCGCCTGCGGCATCCGCGCCGGCGAGAACAGGGTCGCCAGACTGTGTTCAGCGCAGCGGATCTGGAGCGTGTTCGCCAAGAAACGCGGGCTCAACCGTAAGGCCGGTCCGCCCGTCCACGACGACCTCATCGGGCGCAACTTCAGCGCCACCCGCCCGAACGCGACGTGGTTGACAGACATCACCGAACACGCCACCAGTGAAGGGAAGCTGTATCTGTGCGCTGTCAAGGACGTGTTCTCCAATCGGATCGTCGGGTACTCGATCGATTCACGGATGAAGGCGTCGATGGCGGTATCGGCGTTGAACCATGCCGTTTCTCTTCGATCACCTGCCGCGACGATTGTCCACTCGGACAGGGGCAGTCAATTTCACTCGCGGAAGTTCGTTAATGCATTGTCGGTCAATGGTTTACGAGGGTCTATGGGCCGGGTTGGGGCGTGGAGAGGTGAGTCGGCGGCGGGAATCTCACCCACCGCCGCTCTCAGAACCGTGCGTGACAGTCTCCCGTCACACGGCTCC
>NZ_LZML01000209.1:0-34693 GCF_001665695.1 Nocardia sp. 852002-51101_SCH5132738
CGAAGACATCAACACCAGGCAAAACAAGCCCACTACCAGCGAAGACAGGCATTACATCACAAAGTGATGCTGGAGTACTAGAACCTGTTGCAGTGCTCGAACTGGCAGTTGACAGGGAGTGACGGCCACCACATACTCGTACCTCAAGTACCTAGTACTTGGAGTAGCATGCACGGAGGTGGTCATGGTCGTGTACCCGATCACGACTCTCGCAGTCGGCTGCTCTGCTGATTTCGAGGCGGTCGAATCCTTCGATTCGACCGCGGACGGAGCGACTGCTCCGGTCCTCGGGCGGAAGTTGAGAAATGAGACGGGAATCTGTGGTGGTCCCTTTACGTAACGAGTTGTCCGTGTCCGTTCGAATAGTACGGCACAACTTCTCCGATACGGTGGTTTCCGGATTGCGAACCTTCGGTCGGACCATGCGGGTAGCTTCGGCATCGGCTGCGGGGACGGCAAGCGATGTTGTCCGGTTGAAGTTCCAATGGCGTGAAGCTATCCAGCAGGCGTGGTATCTGATCACGGTGACTGCACTTCCCGCAGTGCTTATGGCTATCCCATTCGGAGTAATCGTCTCCGTTCAGGTCGGCAATCTGATTCACCAGATCGGTGCGGATTCTCTGCTCGGAGCGGCCGGCGGGTTGGGCGTGATAAAACAGGGAGCGCCCATGGCGACAGGCCTTCTGTTGGGGGCGGCCGGTGCGGCCGCGATTGCGGCAGATCTGGGCGCGCGAAATATTCGCGAAGAGATCGATGCGATGCGCACCATGGGGATCAGTCCGATGCATCGTCTGGTTATCCCGCGGATGGTGGCGATGGTTTTCGTCGCTCCGATGCTGAATATCCTGATCATCTTCGTCGGCGTCGTTGCGGGATACGCGGTGGCAATTGGTCCGCAGGGTGTCACGCCCGGTAGTTACTGGGGAACCTTCGGATCATTCACGACTGTCGCGGATATCGGGGTATCAGTCGTGAAATCGGTGCTGTTCGGGTTCATTGTCGTCGTGGTCGCCTGCCAGCGTGGCTTGGAGGCGAAAGGCGGACCTCGCGGAGTCGCCGATGGGGTGAATTCGGCGGTCGTTCTATCCGTCGTCTCGATTGCGATAGTGAACCTACTGATAACGCAGCTGGTTGCGATGTTCCTCCCCACGAGGCTTGCGTGATGTTTGAGCTGAAATTCACCCCTCCACGTGTGGTCAGAATTCGACGGTCCGCGGTACGCCTCGCGCGCATCCTGCCGATCGAGGCAGTGGGGTTCGTGATCGGGTTCGCGTGGCAGGCATTGTCGGCGATACCGTTCACGCTCAAGCGGTACCGCGCCGAGACGATGCGGACAATCACGGACATAACCTGGGGGCAAGGGTCCATCATCGTCGGCGGAGGAACGGTTCCGATGCTGGTCGTCCTGGGGCTCGTCATCGGAGGCTCGGTGGGCGTCGAGTCCTTTTCGACCCTCGATCTCATCAGTATGGGGCCGGTGACAGGCATCGTATCGGCCTTTGCCAACACCCGAGAGCTCGCTCCGATCGCCGCCGGCGTCGGGTTCGCCGCACAGGCGGGATGCCGTATCACCGCGCAGATCGGATCGATGCGGATTTCCGAGGAAATTGATGCACTGGAATCCCTCGGATTGCGATCGATACCTTTCGTCGTGACGACAAGAATCATCGCAGGCGCGGTCGCGATCGTCCCCACCTTTTTGATAGCCCTCCTCCTCAGCTATGTCGCCTGCCGCACGGTGATCGTTCAACTTCATGGTCAGGCTGCAGGGGTCTACGATCACTACTTCTATCAATTCATAAGCGGCTGGGACATGACCGCAGCAGTGATCAAGGTCCTCGTATTCGGAACTGCGGTAATTCTGATCCACAGCTATCAAGGATTCTTCGCGGTAGGAGGCCCGGAGGGTGTCGGGATCGCGTCGGGCCGGGCGGTTCGGGCGAGCTTCGTCGCCATCATCGGACTCGATATGGTGTTGACAATCTTGTTGTGGGGCATCAATTCGTCGATCGAATTCACGGGGTGATATGGATGCCTAGTTATGAACTGCCCGGGGTTACGTCGACTAAACGGGGATCCATACTTATAGGCTGCCTGGTGTTGCTGATCGCTCTTACGGTCGCCGCCACAGGGTTTTTGATCCACGAAACGCGCCGCGATACACGAATGGCTGTGATCTTGCGCACCGAGAACATCGGTGATGGCATCGGTGTGGGAACTCCGGTTCGATATGACGGCGTGGACGTCGGATCTGTCGCGAGGGTGGATGCAGACGGTATCAACACGAAAAAGGTGACGTTGCTGCTCGACCGGGCACATCTGATCGGCTTGACCGACAACCTGTTCGTCAACTATTCGCCGTCAAACCTTTTCGGAATCAGCGAAGTGGCGCTGAAGGAGGCGGCCGGCGGTGTTCCGCTGCGTGACGGCATCGTCGTCGACCTGACCGGACCGCGCTCGAATCGGCAGCGGGACGCGACCATGGGCGTCCTGATCCGCACCGTCGCGGAAGCCACCGGCGACCTTTTCACGCCACGCCTCACCGAAGTGCTGATGCGGCTTTCGGAGACCTCGCGACAGTTCACTCCTCTGATGGAAACCATCGTCTCGATGTCCCGGATGGTCGCCGAAACCCAGAAGATGCCGCCTTCCTACCTGTTGGATCAATATGGCTCGATGTTGGTCGGCGCCGGCGCGATGTTCGACGGAACGGTAGGACTCATCAGTCGGCTCACCCGAATCGAGATTCTGAACAGCCAGCGTGGACTGTTCGACACCACGGTCAATACCGTAGGCGAGAAGTTCTTCCCCGCGCTCGCAAATACTATCTTCACGGCTAGAAACTATCTCTCGGACTATACGGCGATGTTGGTCCCGATCCTTTCCGCGGCGAGCAGCATGGTTCCGACTCCGGAGGTGTCGAGTGCGCAGCTATCCGAGATTCTTGCTCGATTGGGAAATTCCTTTACTCAGACTCCGGATGGCCCGGTGCTCAATCTGAAGGTGATCGTCGACTCGTTTCCAGGGCTTGCTACTCCATTGCTGGCATCCCTGCCCAAATCGGATGCTGGGGCTGATCGATGAGTAATGCGCGAAGGCTTATTTACGCGAGTCTGAAACTTGCCGTCTCGGCAATTGTGATAATCGTTCTTCTTGTGGTCATCGTGCAGGCGGTCCAGCGACCGGTACAAGGCGGGACCACCGAGTATTCAGCAGCGTTCACCGACGTCAATGGTCTGAAGTCTGGAGACGATGTCCGCATGGACGGCGTCCGTGTGGGAAAAGTCGATGCGATCCGACTCGACAAGGGTCGGGCCGTCGTGAAGATGCATTTGCAGAATGGCCACCATCTATATGAGAACACGGTGCTCGCGATTCGCTATCAAAGTCTGGTAGGACAAAGGTACGTCGATGTCCAGCAATCTTCGGTTCTCGCCAATAAGTTGGCATCAGGAAGCGTGATCGACGTATCGAAAACTATTCCATCCTTCGATATCACCTCGCTGTTCAATGGATTGGAACCAGTTCTCGGTGAACTTTCGCCGGGTGCTATCAATAAATTTGCCGAGAATATGATCTCGGTCATCGAGGGCAATGGATCAGGTGTCGGATCGGTTTTGGACTCGGTTCAGACTCTCTCCAGCTATGCGGTGGACAGGCAGGCCCTCATCACAACTCTGGTTGCCAATCTCAAACAGATATCCGATCACATCGGCGGGCACTCGGCGCAACTGATCCGGCTCGTTTCCGAACTTTCTGTGGTTGTCAACACATTGCGAAGCAAGGTGGACGGGATCGTCGAATTCGCCCTCATGGCCCCCGATGTCATCGCGCCGTTGAACAGTTTGCTGGCATCATTTGGGCTGACTACCGGCAGCAACCCTGATGCGGATTCGCTGCTGCGTACGGTGCTACCGGACCCGGAACAGGCGGTCGATGTCCTGAGGAAGCTGCCGACACTCATCCAGACGTTGGACGCATGGGTCCCGCCCAATGGTCCGACCGTGAACCTCAACTGTTCAAACGGCAAAGTCGCGGCACCCTCTCCGTTTCAGATCCTGGTCGGTGGTCAGAGGATTTCGATATGCAAAAGCTAATTATGTGGTTTTGGGGATTTTCTCAGAAATTCCGCACCAAGTTCAGGGCCATGTGGCGTGCCGACCGGGAATTACGCTGGGGGGTGCTGGGAGCGGCTTTCGTCGGGCTTTTGCTGCTGGCTAGTGCGATCGTCTATGTCGTCCCCATCGGTAAGTCGACCTATTGGGCCGATATGTCCGAGACCGGGCAAATCAAGGTAGGGGATGACGTTCGGATCGCAGGAGTCCCGGTCGGTACCGTGAAATCTATGGAGTTGGGCCGCCGGAGCGTTCGAGTCGGATTCACCGTAGATCGAGGAATATTCATCGGCGATCAGACGACGCTCGATATTCGGATGCTCACCCTGATCGGAGGGCATTATATTGCCGTTACTTCGGCGGGAAGCTCGCCTCTGCGCTCTACGATTCCATCGGAAAGGATTCGTCTTCCGTACAGTCTCGCTCGGGCCTTTCAGGACGCTGCGCAGCCGATCGGCGAAGTCGATGGATCGACGTTGCGGCAAAATCTCACGATGCTCAACAATTCGCTTACCAACGGCCCAGCGGGGATACGAAAAGCCGTCGACGCGTTCTCCTCTCTCGTCGACGTCCTTGATCGACAGAATCGAGAGATATCCGAAACGCTTGCCACTGCCGATGAATACATCGGAGCAATAAATAAGTCCAAGGCGATATTGGGCGGAATGATCAACAGCGTCAACCTGATGGAGACCGTTGGTCTCGACAAACAATCCGAAATCTACGAGGCCGTTCGGCTCATGGACGAGCTGTTGTCACGAATAGCAGCTCTCGAACCGGTGTACCGAGCGCGCTTGGAGCCGGTCGCCAAGAGTCTGGCCGACGCCATTCCCGAGCTGGAGCGTCTGGGCGGGGAGATGGGCCAGGTCGTCACCAATACGAAGGATCTGCTGTCGCGACTCCAGCCGGTCGCGGCCTCCCGAGACGGCGTCGTCGTCGACCAGTCCGCAACCGTGATCGACGCGCCGGCAGTCTGCATTCCAGTTCCAGGAAAGGATTGCTGAATCATGAATCGTTTTCTGGCCTCTCGCGGATTCATGTCGGTGCTGGCGGTTGTGATCCTGTGTCTGATACTGCTCATCGCCTATTTGACCCTGATCACGCCACCGAAGAAGATGCGCAGTTACTGCGCCAACATGCCCGACACGGTCGGCTTGTATACCGGAAACCATGTCACCGTTCGCGGGGTCACGGTGGGGACGGTGACGCGCATCGAGCCACGGGGTGATTCGGTGTATGTCGCGTTCGACGTGGAGGCGGATCATCCGCTGCACGGTGATCTGGCGGCAACCACTCTGTCCGACACGATCGTCGCAGACCGCTCGCTCGCGCTTATCGAGGACAGCGATGCCGCCGCGGAGTGGGATTCACACCGCTGTATCTCGCGAACCATGACACCGAAGAGCATGACGCAGACGCTCGACGCGGTGGGCAAGCTCAGCAGTGAACTCTCCAATGGAAATGCCCCGGGGCAGCAGGGGCAGCTTTCCGATGAGATCTCCGCCCTCGATACCGCTCTGTCGGGCACCGGTCCGGAAATGAACGACACGATCATGAGGCTCGGCCGCGCGCTCGATTCACCAAATGCGGCGATCGGGCATATCGGAGCACTCACCGACTCGATGCGCTCGTTGACCGACAGCGTTGCCGGAGGATGGGGGGACATCGAATCCGTGATCACGCGGCTGGCACCCGGTCTCACGGTCATCGACCATGGAATCTTCCAGCGCACGGTATCGATCATCGACTCGTTGCGGACCATCGTTCCGTGGCTGAACGAACTCACGACGATGTTCGGCAAGCAGATTCTTCAGGTTCTCGACGCGACCGTGCCACTGGCTCGCCTCGCGGGCGCCAACGTCGGATCCTTGAAGGACATCGTCGACATGACTCCGCCGCTCGTTCAGGCATTCCGAGACGTTTTGGATCCCAACAGCGGCAAGCACGTGCTGACCTATGCGTCGCCCCGGGTGGCGTTGCCGCAACCGGACGCGGACAAGGTGTGCGCGGCCGTAGGCGTCATCGCGCCCGGGCGTTGCGATTCCGCCGTGGGTGGTCTGACGAATCTTTCCCTGGCCGGTGTGGTGCTGGGCGCAGCGGGGGCACAGCGATGAATCAGCGTAGGAATACAGCTGCACGGACGCCGCGTGGACACGGGCGGCGCGCGGTGTTGGCGGCGATCGCGGCGATTGCGGCAGCCTTGTGCCTGGTCTCAGGTTGCGGATTCGACCCGTCGGCCGTCTCCGTCCCAGGATCGGGTATCGCCGGGCCCAAGTACGGGCTGCGAATCGAATTCGCGAACACCCTGAACCTGCCCTCCCGGGCAAAGGTGACGGTCAACGGTCTTCGCGCGGGGATCGTGCGCGACATGACGCTGATCGATGCCGGAAATGGACACGACAGCTATGTGGTCGTCGACGTCGACATCATGTCCTCTGTCCAGCTGCCTGTCGGTACGACGGCCGAGCTGCGGCAACCCACGATTCTCGGCGACGTCTCCATCGCGCTGACCACACCGCCGTCCGGTGGTGGGGCGACCCTCGCGCCCGGGGCAACCATCGGGCGTGCCCAGACGAAACCGCTGCTACAACTCGAGGACACGATGAACGTGATGGCGGCGTTCGTGCAGGGCGGAGGGATTCAGCGGGCGCAAGAGATCATCAACCGCGCGAATGCGATCCTTCCCTCCGATCCCAAGGACACAGCTTCCATATCAGAGGTTCTGGGTTCCGATATCAAAGACCTGGCTGCGCACGTGGACGCTGTTGATTCTGTGCTCGATGGACTGCGCGGTGATACCGAGGTCATATTGCGCAGAACTCCGGATCTGGACTATCTCCTTACCGACGCCGGGGTCGACCAGGCAGCCGCGTCTATGACCTCGATGATCGGACTGATCACGCTCTACGACGGATTCAAGCTCCTGACCGAGTCGCTGCGCTGGGTGGGGCCGTTGGCACAGTCCGGCGCAGCGGCTGCGCGAGCGTTCGTCCCGCTGCTCTTCACGTCGCGGCCGCTGGACCTCTCTGCCCCTTCGAATTTGAACAAGATCGTGTCGATTCTTCACGACGAAGTCATTCCATTTGCCGAACATGAACCGAAGGTCAATATCACGGGGGTTCAAGTGGGAAACGATTCCGGGGCAGCTCGAGTGTCCGACAATGATCGGATAAACAGTATTCTCACAGCGTTGCACGCGATCGGAGTCGTCCGATGAAGCCGAGTTCGGTCATCTCGCTTGCCGCGATTGCGTCGGTACTGGTCTTCGGTATCGGTTATCTGGCAATCGGTGTACTCAGAATCGAATGGTTCAGTACCCGTACACACGTCACCATGGCGCTGCCCGAGGCCGGAAGCTTGAAGTCGGGCTCGCCCGTATTATTGCGGGGGGTCAAAGTGGGAAGGATCGTTGCGATCGAGAAGGCTGTTCGCGGAGTCGAAGTGAAACTGGATCTCGATTCCGCGTACCGAATACCTGCCTCCGGCACCGCGACCGTCGAAGATCTCTCGGCGCTCGGCGAGCCGTATATCGAATTCGCGCCGAAAAGCAGCGACGGCCCCTACCTCAGGGATGGCCAGCGCCTTGAATCGGCGCAGGTGGTGTTGCCGCGATCGATACCTGACGTCGCGCAAACAGTCACCGACTTGCTGAAACAGCTGAACCCGCAGGCAATCAGCGACATCGTGAGAACACTGGATCAAGCCTTGACAGGAACGCAAGCGGTGATGCCCAAATTGGCTGCGTCGACCACTCTGCTCTCGGAAACGATTCTCAGCAGGTCACCCGCGCTGCGGCAGATTCTCGTGAACCTGCAGACCATGGGTTCGGACATGGACTGGGCCGGGCCGTCCATGACCGCCGCGGGCCCACTGTGGGAGGAAGCGGGCACTTGGGGTGCGCTCATCGCCGATTCCATCGCCCGGCTGGCCAGAATCGGCAACATGCCCGAGGACTACATGCAAGGAAACGGCGTCGTCCCATTTCTCGGGAAGGTGGGTGACTATCTGGATCGCATCGGGCCCGAGCTGCGGCAGCTGGCACCGACCATTCAACCGCTCGCCGAGAGTGCGAAGTCGTCCATGCCGCAGATCGACCTCAGCGATCTGATCGCACGCGCACTGAGTGCGACCGGCGAAGACGCGATACAAGTGCATATCGGCGTCAAGTAATCCAGACATGGTGAGTGACAGGAGTGAATCAATGCTTACCGAAACCGTCGCAGAGACCGATGAACGCGAAAAGGAATCCCCAGCGAAGAGCCGGAATGCCGGGAAGGTCAAAGCCGCGGAACGGCGAGAGGGGGCGTCTCGCGGGGTGACGTTCTCGATCGGCATGCGTTCCATTCTCGTCGGCGGGGTGATCGCTGTGCTGATCGTCGCATTGTCTGCAACCATCCCTTTGTGGCTGACCGCAAGAGGCGAGTTGCATGATCGTGACGTTGCCGCAGCGGCGCAGCAGCATGCCGAAAGGGTTGCTTCGGATTATGCGATCGGCGCGTCGAATATTGACTACCACAATTTCGACAATTGGGTGCACAGCCTGAAGTCGAATACTTCGCCTGCGCTGTCCAATAAGTTCGACGCCACCGCGCCTCAGCTGAAGGACATCATCGTCCCGCTCAACTGGACTTCGAAGGCAACGGCTATCAGTTCCGCTTTGAAGTCGGAGAACGCCGGGGTCTACGTGGTCAACGTCTTCTTGAACGTGACTTCGACCAGCGCGCAGACGCCCGAGGGGGCGCAAACCACCGTGACTTACACGGTCACAGTGGACAAGAACTCCGATTGGAAGATCACCGATGTCGGTGGCGTCGACGCGGCTCTTCCCGCGAAATAGATGATGCGATCCTGATAAGGAACAGAAGATATGACATCAACATCCGTAACAGTGGCGCGTCCGCACCGGTACGTTTTGAAACGAACAGTCGACCCGACCCTGCAGATCGCGGAGTGGGGATCGGCGACACCACGGGTGACGATCGTGCTCGCGCACGGGCTGGCGTTGTCTCTCGAGAGCTGGGAGGACGTGGCCCAGCTCATCGTCGCGGCCGATCCAACCGTCCGCGTCCTCGCCTACGATCATCGCGGGCACGGCGAATCTCAGGTCGGGGCACCGGCGACGCTCGAGATTCTCGCCGACGATCTCGCGGACGTCATCGACCGGCTGGTACCGACAGGCCCCATCGTCGTCGGCGGTCACTCGATGGGCGGAATGACGTTGATGGCCTTGGCGGAACGGCATCCCGAATTGGTCGCCGCCCGAATCGCCGGTGTCGCGTTCGTCGCGACCGGTGCCGGCGACATCCTGCGGCACAGGTCGCGCAACAGATTCTGGGCGTGGCTGCTGTCGCTGGCGTTGGCCGCGGCACCCTTCCTGGTCATTCCGACACACCCGCTGTTCGTCACCCGCCAGCTGACCCGCGGTGTGCTGTTCGGTGCGGGATCCTCCAGCCACGACAGGAACCGGGCGATCAGGCAGTTGGCTCGCAGCGATCCCCGGACCGTCGCCGCTCTCACGCGGTCGATTCTGTCTCACCATCGTTACGCGATGCTCGAGCGATTCGACTGCCGCTCTGTCGTCCTGGTGGGCTCGCGCGATCAGCTGACACCTGTGCACCACGCTCGCGCAATTCGTCATCGCCTCAGCGATTCCTTCCTCGCTGTGTATCCGAGGGCAGGCCACTACCTGCCGTATGAGCGGTGCGGTGAGGTTGCCGCCCACCTGCTCGGATTGACCCTGCCCTCCGTGGCTACCGAGCGTGACGCCGCATGAGCGCACGCGACACCAACGCCGGCTTGATCGAATATTGGGGAGCGCCGATGCTGAGCACGATGATGGACGAGCAACTGTCGCTGGCGACGCTATTGCGCTACGCCACCACTTTCCAGAGAGACAGCACGGTATCGACATGGACCGGTGACGGCGTTCGGACCATGACCTACCGCGAACTCGGGCTTGTCGGGGCCCGGCTGGCGAACGCGTTGCGTGACCTCGGCGTCAGGGCAGGCACCCGAGTCGGCACCTTCATGTGGAACAACAACGAGCACATGGCCGCTTACATCGCCGTTCCCGCGATGGGCGCGGTGTTGCACGCCTTGAATATCAGGCTCTTTCCCGAGCAGCTGATCTATGTCGCGAATCATGCCGAGGACGAGATAGTGCTCGTCGACGGCTCCCTGGTCCCGATGTTCGCACGGTACCTGCCCTACCTGCGAACCGTGCGCCACGTCATCGTCATCGGCGACGAGAAGCCCGAGATCGCCGCGCCTCCTGGCGTAGTGATTCATCGTTGGGCCGATCTGCTTGCGGCGCAACCGGATACGTTCGAATTTCCTGAGATCGACGAACGCTCGGCAGCGGGTATGTGCTACACGTCGGGAACGACCGGTGATCCGAAAGGCGTTGTCTACTCACACCGCTCGAACTGGCTGCATGCCATGCAGGTCATTTCTCCCAACGGAATGGGCTTCAGTGCGGCGGACACCGTCCTTGCGATCGTGCCGTTGTTTCATGCCAACGCCTGGGGAATCCCCTACGCGGCCCTCATGTCGGGTGCGAATGTGCTGATGCCGGACCGCTTTCTGCAAGCGGAGCCGCTGCTCGAGATGATGGCCGCGGTGCGGCCGACCTTCGCAGCGGCCGTACCGACCATCTGGTCAGGGGTTCTGGCGCGCTTGCGGGCGCAGCCGCAGAACATCTCACACCTGCGGACGGTCGTTGTTGGAGGTTCCGCGGTCCCGGAGTCGATGATGCGGGCCTTCCAGGAGGAGTACGGGGTCTCCTTGCTTCAAGCGTGGGGTATGACCGAGACCTCCCCGCTCGGTTCCGTGGCACATCCTCCCGCGGGGCTGGACGACACGGCGGAGTGGGCATATCGGTCGACCCAGGGGCGTTTTCCCGCCATGGTGCGTGCGCGGCTGGTCGCGGCGGACGGGACCGTCGTGCCCAATGACGGAGAGTCCTTGGGGGAGTTGGAAGTCCGCGGACCCTGGGTCACCGGTGCCTACTATTCGCCCGGCGGAGGCTCGGTCGACGCCGAAAAATTCGACGACGGGTGGCTTCGTACGGGTGATATCGGGAAGATCAGCGCGGACGGGTTTCTCACGCTCGTCGATCGGTCGAAGGATGTCATCAAGTCCGGCGGGGAGTGGATCTCGTCGGTCGATCTGGAGAACGCGATCATGGGCCATCCGGCGGTCGCCGAGGCGGCTGTGATCGGCGTCTCGGACGAGACTTGGGGTGAGCGTCCGCTGGTCGCGGTGGTCCGGCGTCCGGGGGTCTCCGCGGAGCCGGAGGAGTTGCGCCGGTTCTTGTCGGGGAGTTTTGCGAAATGGCAGTTGCCCGAACGCTGGGCATTCATCGGTGAAGTCCCCAAAACGAGCGTGGGAAAGTTCGACAAGAAGCGGTTGCGGGCGCAGTTCGCCGCGGGTGAACTCGTGGTCATAGTGACCGAATAGTCGAGGCACGAACGAACGAACCGCCCGGATATCGTGCCGGGCGGTTCTGCTTTCCTGGAGCGGCGCTGCCATCGCAGCAGTTTCGGACGTCTGCCGCCGGTTCAGCCGTCGACCGACACCCTGGAGTTGGATAGACGTTTCCGCATAATGCGGCACCCACGGGAGGCGCTGGCCGCGAAGAGGTGGTGTCAATGTGCGGGTTCAGGAGTTCGTTGACCGATCAGGTCCAGGACTTTGTTGTCGGGTTCATCACAGCCGCAACGGTTTTGGGACATTGTTGACGGTCGGTCGTTGATCATCTTCGGGTGGTCGACGAGGTTGACGGTGAAAGCCGGGTTCCGGACCAGCGGCAGTGGCGGGCCGAGCATCGGTATCGCGCCGTGCGTGAGGTGCTCGACGGCGCGCCGGTGGCGGAAGTGGCACGTCAGTACGGGACTTCACGGCAGGCGTTGCATACGTGGCTGCGCCGATTCGAAGCCGACGGGCAGGCGGGGCTGGTCGAGCGGTCGCGGCGGCCCAAGACATCGCCGACGCGGTTGCCGGCGGAGCTGGAGTCGATGATCTGCGAGATGCGGCGGGTGCATCCGCGGTGGGGTGCCCAGAGGATCGCGCACGAGCTGGCGGTGCGTGGCGTCGCCGAGGCTCCGTCGCGCAGCACGGTGTATCGGGTGCTGGTCCGCAATAGTCTTGTGCAGCACCAGGAACAGAACCATCGGCGCAGCTATCGACGCTGGCAGCGTGAGGCGCCGATGCAGCTGTGGCAGCTCGACATCATGGGCGGCCTGTTCATAGCCGACGGTCGGGAAGCGAAGCCTGGTCACTGGCATCGACGATCACCCGCGGTTCATCGTGATCGCCCAGGTGATCGTCGAGCAGTCCGGGCGAGCAGTCTGCCAGGCGTTCACCGAGGCGATGAACCGTTACGGTGTTCCGGCGGAAGTGTTGACCGACAACGGAAAACAGTTCACCGGCCGGTTCACCAAGCCGTTTCCGGTCGAGGTGATGTTCGAGCGCATCTGCCGGGAGAACGGCATCCTGCAACGACACACCAAACCGCGCTCACCCACTACGACCGGGAAAATCGAAAGGTTCCACGGCAGTTTGCGCCAGGAACTACTCGACGACTGCGGCCCGTTCGAATCGCTGGCCGCCGCGCAGCGCGCGATCGACGCCTGGACGCATGTCTATAACCATTCACGTCCGCACCAGGCGCTGAAAATGGCCACGCCGTTCTCTGTGTTCCGGCCAGTTCCCGGCATCGAACCACCACAAGAGCCGGCCGTGACCGAGCCGCCGCGAGTTCCGTTGCCCCAGCCTCGATTCCACGACGAGGACACGTCGATCGAGACCCAGCCGGTCGAGCTCGACATGGTCATCTCACCGGCCGGGCGGCTCTGCCTGCCCGGCGCCAAGAGCGACATGAAATTCCCCGCCGCGCTCGGCGGACACCCGGTCACGGTCTGGGCCGGAATGCACAGCATCCATGTCACCCTCGCTGGCGAGATCATCCGCACGCGGCAGTCTCGCCTGACGGTCGAGGATCTGGCGGTTCTGCGGCTACGGGGCCGCCCGGCCGGGCCCGAGCCGTCGGGTTCTGCGGTCCCGCGTGGCGCTGTTCCGACCGGCACCGCGGTCGAGATCGACCGGATCGTCACTCGCGACGGCGACGTCACCGTCGCCGGACAACGACTCAAGCTCGGCATCTACCTATCCGGGCAACAGGTCACGCTCCGGCTGGACCGCCACCTGGCCCACGTGATCGCCGACGGGCACCTGGTCAAGACGCTTCCTTCACCGACTTCCCCGGAACAGGCCAGCCGCCTCAACGGATCGCGCGCCGTCACAGGCCCGCTGCCGCCGGCCCGGCAGGGCGCGATCAAGCTCATGCGCACCATCCCTGCTGACGGCATCACCCAGGTGGCAGGGCAACGGCTCCGCGTCGGCCGCGCGCACGCCGGCAAGACCATCGTCGTTCTCGCGGAGGACACCGTCTTCAGGGTCCTGCACAACGACATCGAAATCAGCACGCACGTCCGCAAATCCGACAAGCGGATCACCTACCTGCGAGCCACCCGCCGACCACGCGGCAAGGATGTCCCGAACCCGCCAACCTGAACCCTGAACCTGTCAATGAAGTCCCGAACCTGTCAGAGATCCCCTGGACCCGAAACGTCAAGGAAGTCCTGAACCCTCACACTGTGAGGGTTCAAAGGCTTGGCGTATCGGGGCCCGTTGCAGGCAGCCGTCCGGGTTCTGCCTGGGGCCAGCGGAATCAGAACCAATGCCCCCACCAGGCTGATCAGCGACAGTGCCAGCACTGAGTGCTGAACTCCGGCCCAGAATGCGGTCTTCGCGTAGTCGGCGAGCGGCGCGGCGGAAGGCCCGGCACGTTTGGCGACTTCGAGTGCCCCGGCGAGCGAGCTCCGCACGGGCCCGCGAGCCGGTTCGGGAAGATATTGCATCGCATTCGCGATTCGGGAGCTGTAGTTCGCTGACAAGATACTGCCCGCTACCGCAATCCCGATCGCCGCGCCGATCTCCCGCGTCGCGTCGTTGACCGCCGCCGAGACTCCGTGCTTCTCGGCCGGCGTGTCCATCATGATCGCGTTGGTCGACGGCGCCGCGGAGATGCCCAGGCCCGCGCTCATGATCAGCAATGGCCACAACACATCCACGTAGGACGAATGGGTGTCGAGTCGGAGCAGTGCGACCAAGCCGATCGCGATCGTGAGGAGTCCCGCCGCCGTCGTCATCCGAAGTCCCACTCGTGCGGCGATCGTCGGCGACACCAACGACATCGCGACAAGAGGGACCACCATCGGCGCGAGAGCGACGGCCGATTTGAGAGGACCGAATCCCAGAATGAGTTGGAAATGCTGAACCAGCAGGAACATCACACCGAAGGTGACCAGAAACTGGATGGTGATGGACAGCGCGCCGCTCGCAAAGCCCCGGCGACGAAAGAGCCGAACATCCAGCAACGGGTTCTCGGCTCGGAGCTCGGTCAGGATGAACGCCACGATACTGAGCACTCCACAGCCCCCGAGGATGAGGACGCGGGTATCGGTCCACCCCCTGGACGGGGCCTCCATCACCGCGAACACGGCGGTGCCGATGCTCAGTACCACCCAGAACATGCCGCGAATCTCCAGTCGTGGCCTGTCGGAGTCCTGCGATTCGGGCACCGTGAAGGCGAATGCCAGCAGTGTCAGGGCAACGGCGGTCATGCCCAGGAAGATCGAATGCCAGGACCATCGAATCAGCAGCAGCCCGGATCCGACCATCCCGATGACGCCGCCCGATCCGGCGACACCCGCCCATACGCTGACCGCGTGTGCTCGCCGCGCGTCTGGCAGGCTCGCGGTCAGTATCGACAGCGTGGCCGGCATGACGAACGCGGCTCCCGCCCCCGCCACCGCCCGGGACGCGATCAACCAGGTCGGATTGTCGACGATCAGTGGTATCGCCGACGCGGCCGCGAAAACGGCCAATCCGATCGTCAGGACCCGCCGACGGCCGTAGCGATCGCCGATCGCCCCTCCCGGCAGTACGAGACAGGCGAGGACCAGCGTGTATCCGTCGACCATCCAGGTGAGCGCCCCCTGGTCCGCTCCGGTGTCGAGGGCTACGGCAGGTAATGCAGTATAAAGCGCGGCCATGGCGGCTACCACCAGCGCCACAGCGGCGCAGGTCACCACCAGGGTCCAAGCCGCCGACCTTCTTATGGCCGAGAGGTCTCCGTAACTGATCATCTTGTTCTTTCGCTGCATGGTGAGTCGTATTCGCTGTGGCTGCGTCTCGCAGGTACGCCGCGGCTCAGCTCTCGGTTCCTTCGATCTCCTCCAGGGAGGACGGCACGTGATAGGGCGGGCGGCCGCGGCCCTGGATCCGGTACCGGCCCCAGAAGTCTCGGTCGCCGAGCGTCGCCGCCGCCTCGCCTCCGGACGTCCTGATCACCACCGATCGTCTGCGACCCTGCAGCAGTTCGTCGATGGCGTCGTTCTGGCGCACGCGCCCATACCAGCAGAAGCGGCCGTCGATGGGTTGGAAGAAACCGCGGAGCTCGACCTGAACATCGATCTCGTGGCTTGTGATGATCACCGTCGCGGGGCCGATGAAATCCGAATCATCGTGCGGTCCATGGGTATTCATTGGAACTACCTCCTTGTAGTGAGATCCCCGTCGGACTGCGCGGCAGGTCGACTTCGGTAGAGCGGACCGATGCTCGCGAGTCGGGGACGAGATGGCGCCGACTGCTTGACAACCGGGTCCGCCGTGGCTCAAAGTTACCTCATACTCGGAGTATCCGCTACTTGCCGTAATGGCAACTTTGGACGATCCGAGTTGCCGTGGCGGGTGCACGGACCCGTATCGGATACATCGATGCCGAAGTCATCGGCCTAGTCGAAAGATGGACAAATGACCACGAGTGAAGTTCGGGCGCCGATCATGAAATCACCGGCCGTCACTACCGACGGCATGGCGCGGGTAAGCGGTCGTCGTCCCGTCGATCTGCAGCGATCGGCAGGACGGTTGCTCAAGGCATCCGCCGAGAAGTTCTACGACGCCGAAGTCGACATCGATTGGGAAAGCCCATGGATGCCGGACAAGGGGTGGTTTCCCGAGCACCGCCTGTCGCTCTACGGCACGTCGCTGTGGAACCGGCTATCCGACGAACAGAAGATCGAGCTCGGCAAACACGAACTCGTCAGCATCCTGAGCTTCGGAATCTACGCCGAAAACCTGCTGAGCATGGCGCTGCTCAGGTTGAACACCACCGGCGACCTCGTCGACAACAAGGCGTTGTATGCGCTCGCGGAGGTCGGCGACGAGAGTCGGCACTCCACGATGTTCGCGCGATTGATCCTGAAGACAGGGATCGCGCCCTACAAGCTTCCCCGAGGGTTCCTGTCGCTGGCGAAGATCCTGCATTTCATCCCGCTCGGCCCATCCATCCAGGGCGCGACCCTCTTGATCGAAGAGATACTCGACCGCGCGCAACGTGAAGCGATGAACGATGAACGACTGCAGCCGCAGGTTCGACAGCTGATGCGAATCCATGTGCTCGAGGAAGCCCGCCACATCACGTTCGCGCGGAGCGAGCTGGTCGAGGGAATGCGGGCCCGAGGGCGATTCACGCGGGCATGGCATCGAGGTGCCCTCGCCGTCATCGCCAACTTGGCGTACCCGATTCTGATCAACCCCAGGCTGTACCGGACGATCGGGGTGCACCCGCTGCGGGGGTTCATCGCTTGCCAGTTCGGCCCGCACTATCGGGAAAATCTCCAGTTCATGTCGGAGCCGATGATTCGATTCTTCGATGACGCCGGCATGATCGAAGGTCGCTTCACGATGTTTCTGTGGCGCCTGACGAGGAGCCTCCCCGAAGACATCGCGCAGCGATGACGAAGGCCGCGGCGCGATGAGCCGTTCACCTGCCGCGCGCCGCGGACCCCTCAACCGCGACCCCTTGTCGCAATTCCCCACGCGACCCGCATCTCGCGGTCGTGATACAGACCTTTCTGCGGTTCGCCCTTTCAGCGGCAACCCGCACCGGCCGGAGGAAGCCGATGAACAAGACCCGTTCTGCAAAGAACACACGCAAGACTGACGGCTCCGCGAACAGTGGAGCACCGGCCAGGGTGCATCGCACCGAAGTTCTCATTGTCGGAAGCGGATTCTCCGGCATGGGGATGGCGATTCAGCTGCTCAAAGCCGGAATCGACGACTTCTTGATGATCGAGAAGGAAGACGAGATCGGTGGAACCTGGCGAGACAACACCTATCCGGGATGCGCATGCGACGTTCCGTCGCACATGTATTCGTACTCTTTCGAGCCCAAGCCGGACTGGAGTTATCTGTGGGCAGGCCAGGAAGAGATTCAGGAGTACCTTCGAGGTATTGCACAGAAGTACGATCTGTATCGTCGTACCCACTTCGGTCGGACGCTGCAATCCGGATACTGGGATGCCGGTGACTCCACGTGGCACCTGGTGACGTCGGATGGACACGAATACGTATCGCGATTCCTGGTGTCAGGGGTCGGAGCGCTGCACATTCCCAGCATCCCTGAAATCACCGGGCAAAAGAAATTCTCCGGGGACGTCTTCCACTCGGCGCAGTGGGACCACGAGGTTTCATTGCGGGGCAAACGTGTCGCGGTGGTCGGGACCGGAGCGAGCGCGATCCAGTTCGTTCCCGAGATCGCCAAGGTTGCCGCCGAACTTCACGTCTACCAGCGGACACCGGCGTGGGTGCTGCCCCGGCGGAACATCAAGATCCCGCGCCCGGCGCGCGCCGCATTCACCCACGCGCCGATTCTGGCGAAGGCGTTGCGGGCGGCAGTGTATTGGTCGGCCGAATCGCTATCGATCGGTTTGAACGGGCACTTCAATCTCATGCGTCCACTCGAGAACATCGCGAAGTGGAACATCGCGCAGGGAATCGATGATCCGGCATTGCGTGCAAAGCTCACGCCCACCTATCGCATCGGGTGCAAACGAATTCTCGGATCCAGCGAATACTATCCGGCGCTGAATCGTCCGACCACCACGGTCATCACCGACGGGATCGCCGAGATCACCGAGGATGCGATCGTGTCCAGGACCGGCGAAACTCGACCGGCCGACGTGATAATCTACGCGACCGGATTCCATGTCACGGACGGGTTCGAGAGTCTCCGTCTCAAGGGCGCCTCGGGTCGGGAACTCGCGTCGGTCTGGGCTGACGAAGGCATTCAGACACACCTCGGAATAACCACGGCTGGTTTCCCCAATTTGTTCTTCTTGCTCGGGCCGAACACCGGTCTCGGCCATAATTCCGTGGTCTTCATGATCGAGTGTCAGATTCGATACATCGTCTCTGCCATCAGGCTCGCGAACGAACGCGGATCCGGGGCACTCGAGGTGCGCGAGCCGGTCCAGCATCAATTCAACAATGACATTCAGCGGAAATTGGTGAAAGGCGTGTGGAGCAGCGGCGGGTGCACCAGTTGGTACCTCGACGCGCAGGGCGTGAACCGCACCGTCTGGCCGGGGTTCACCTGGCAGTACTGGCGGCGGACGCGGAAACTCGCGGCTGCGGACTTCGCGTTCGTCGGCGAGCGGTCGGTCGCGCGTCGCGGAACCGCGATCGCGAGCGAGTCCGGGAAGGAGAATCAGGCGGAATGAAGGATTTCGGAGACCGCGTCGTCTCGGTGACCGGGGCCGGATCGGGAATCGGGCGGGCGATCGCGCTTCGCCTGGCGGGCGAAGGCGCGCGCCTGGCCCTGGCCGACCTCGATGCTGAACGGGCGGAAGAAACCGCCGCCATGTGCGGCGCGTCCGGTGCCGAGAGCCGACACTACAAGCTCGACGTCGCCGATCGTCTGGCGTTCGAGGATTACCGGAATCGAGTCGTCGAGGACTTCGGCTCGGTCAGCATGGTGATCAACAACGCCGGTGTCGCGCTCGGGGCCGATGTTCTGGAGATGGACTGGAACGACTTCGAATGGCTCATCTCGATCAACTTCTGGGGTGTCGTCAACGGTACGAAGCTGTTCCTCCCGGACCTGATCGAATCGGGTGACGGGCACGTCGTGAACGTGTCCAGTGTATTCGGCCTGATGGCGATACCGAGTCAGAGTGCCTACAACGCATCGAAATTCGCGGTCCGCGGATTCACCGAGGCGCTGCGGCAGGAGATGAGGATCGGCCGTTTGCCGGTCGGGGTGACCTGTGTCCATCCCGGGGGCGTGCGCACCAACATCGTGCGAAATGCGCGGGGTGTGGGCGAAATCGGTGACCAGCAGAAGATTGTGGCCAGCTTCGACCGAATCGCGCTCACCACACCCGATCGCGCTGCGGAGCAGATCCTCAGAGGCGTTCGACGCAACAGACCGCGAGTTCTCGTGGGTCCCGACGCTGTGGGGTTCGATTTCGTCACGCGAGTGGTCGGGCCCAGATACCAGGACCTCAATGCGCCGCTGGCACGTCTGGGGTACGCAATCGGTCGACGATCCGGCCTCATGAATAGCGAAAGCTGACATCGGTCCGCCGCCCGGGCCGGTATCGCGCCGAACCGGGCGGCGAACCGATATCGATGGAGAGAAGAATGTCCTCGAAAAGAAATATTCCATGCGAGCTAACCGTCAGCCAGGTCGTGCAAGAGACGGCCGACGCGATCTCGATATGGTTCGACGTTCCGGAGGGGCACTGGGAAACGTTCTCATACGATCCCGGGCAGTTTCTAACCCTGCGTATACCTGGTGTCGATGAGGGTTCGTCGGTCGCCAGATGCTATTCACTGTCCAGTTCTCCCCATGCTGAGGACACACTGGCCGTGACTGTCAAACGTACGGCCGATGGCTATGCGTCCAACTGGCTGTGTGATCACGCGGTGCCGGGAATGAAGATGACGGTGCTGCCTCCGAGCGGGCATTTCACGGCGAAAGACCTCGATGCGGATATGATCCTGTTTGCCGCCGGCAGTGGCATTACTCCGATCATTTCCATCATCAAGTCGTCTCTGCTCGAAGGCGGCGGTCACCTGATTCTCTTCTATGCCAATCAGAATGCTGAGAGCGCCATCTTCTACGAAGAACTGCGTCATTTGGCGAATCAGTTTCCGGAGCGATTCAGCCTGATCGAATGGCTGGAGATCCGGCAAGGGCTGCCGGATCGGCAAACGGTGGCCGATCTGTGCGCTGAGCATCGGAACCGTGCCTTTTTTTTGTGCGGCCCGGCGAAGTTCATGGATCTGGTAACCGATGCGGCACATCATGCCGATGTGCCGCATCGAAATCTCCATCGGGAAGTTTTCCAATCGTTGCGCACCGATCCCTTCGATGTCGACAACACCGTCTCGGAATCGATGACTACCGAGCGAGCGCATCTGGTGGTCTATCTCGATGGGGAGCGCGCCGAACTGGATTGGCCGAAAGACATCTCGCTCGTCGATATCCTTCTCAAAGAAGGCTTTTCGCCGCCGTACTCCTGTCGAGAGGGCGGTTGCGGTGCTTGTTTGTGTCGGGTCGTCGACGGCGATGTCGAGATGAAGGTCAATGATGTGCTCGTCGAGGACGACATCGAAGAAGGCGACCGGCTGGCGTGCCAGTCGGTGCCGGTGACGGACAGTGTGACAGTGACATTCGATTGATCGAAGGCGAGTTGTCCACGCCAGGTTTCATCGCTCTATCGGCCGACCGGCACGGTGTGCGGTGGTGGGTCATGTGCACTGGTAGGTCGCATGACCCATGGCGTACCATGGGTGCGATGACAGGTGCGCGGCAGAGGGTTCTGGAGGTCGGGAGCTCGGTGGTTCGGCGAGTTGACGCCCGTTCGAGCCGTTGGGCCGAGCATCGGGTCACGGTGCGGGCAGAGTTGGTCGATGCGGCCTATCGCGCATTCGGCAAGTACGGCCCTGATGCCAGCATGGACGATATCGCGCGCGAAGCCGGTGCTACCAAGCCGAAGCTATATCGTCACTTCAAGGATAAGCAAGGACTTCGCGCGGCCGTCGTCGAGCGTGCGAAAGATCTGATGTGGTCGAATATTCTGGCTTCGAGCGATTTTGCCACCGCGCCGATCGGTGAGGTGATGAGCCAAATTGTCGGACAGTATTCGGAATTGGTCGATGAGCACCAGAATGTCTTCCAGTTCCTCGTGCGTAGCCACTTCGATGATAATTCATCGGAAACGGACCAGGCTCTTGAAGACGCCCGCGAGTTGGCGGGCTTCATCGCGGGCCATTTCTCGGCAGTTCTTGAATCACTCGGAGCGGATACAACCGGTATCGATCTTGTAGTTCAATCGATCATCGGCGCGAGCCTGTCCGCGACAGATTGGTGGATAAACTCCCAAGCCGATCCCGAGACCGCAATGTCGCGTGTCGATTTCGCTGATGATCTGAGCGCGATCGTCTGGGGGATCATCGACGCTTCAGCGCAGGTGCGCGGTATTCGTATCGACCCGCGTCAGACACTGCGAATCGAGAACATCGAAACGGTCGACGTGAAGAGCTGAGTCTTAAATCATTGTTCGTTCTGGTCGACTACATCCATCACTTCGTTCGTTTTTCTGGCGGCATTCGCGGCGAGGAAATCGTCCACGAGTACAGTGCAGAACTGTTGATCGTTCGGTAGGCCGGTCACGAGTCGGTTGAAGATCATCGGACCGACGAACTGAGCAACCGCGGTGGTCGCCTCGATCGCGGGACGAAGTGATGCCCGGGCTGCCTCGCTCGCCAATATCGCGTCGAAGGGGCCACGATACTGCTCGATGATCCGGTGTCGCAGTGCCGTGAGGTGCGGCCGTGACGCATCGTCCTCGGTCGTCCGACGGTCCGCTTCGGGGTTGCTCATGCCCATCCACGAGAGCACGGTCAACTGCAACGGTGCCTGATCGATCAATCGGGCCTGCTCGCAAACGAGCGCGACCAGGCGCGATCGTAGTGAGCCGACCTCCGGGGCCGAGGCCACCGGAGGCAACAGTTGCTGGAAGGCCGCGGCGAGTAGTTCGGTACCGGAACCGAAGTGCCGGTAGAGGGTTGCTCGGGCAACTCCCGCCCGGCGAATTACGGCATCGATGGTCACAGCGTCCACGCCGCCCTCAGCCAGCAGTTCGGTGGCGGCATCGATCAGCCGGGCGCGCGAACGAGCCAGTCGTGGATCGGGCTCGCGTGCCTGTGAGGACGTGTCGAGTGGTGCGGGCATCACGCTCCCAGATCGATGGATTCGCCGGCGGCCGGTATCCCAGTATTACCCAACGTTATTATTGAACTAACAGTCTCCCTATGAGACTATTGGTCTCATAGAGCAGACGCGTGGTGCCCTCGGGTGGAAACGCGGACATTTCAACTCGACTGATAGCGGAGAGCGGTCATGGATCTCGCGATGACGTGTTTGCTTGGGGCAGGTGTCTTCTGATGACGCGTGCCGAACCAGATGACCTGCTGCGCCAGATGTTGCTGACCGAATATGGCGAATCGGGCCCATACGAGGGCTACCGGTTGTTGCGTGAGACCGCGCCTGTGCTGGTGAGCGCTTCGGGCGTGGTGGTCTTGAGCCGATACGCCGACTGCCAGGCCGCGCTTCGGAATCGTCGACTGGGGAAGGCCGACGAATCGCTGGGATTCCGGCTCACCGATGTGCCGGAGGATCTGCAGCGAACGACATTGCATCGTTTCCGGCGCACAATGCTGTTCCGTAATCCGCCCGATCACGAGCGGCTGCGGCGTTTGGTCGCCGATGCGTTCACCCACCGCCACGTCGAACAGTTGCGTCCCCGAATCGCCGAACGCATCGACCATCTGCTCGATGCCGCGGCGGAG
This sequence comes from Nocardia sp. 852002-51101_SCH5132738, assembly GCF_001665695.1. NCBI lineage: Bacteria > Bacillati > Actinomycetota > Actinomycetes > Mycobacteriales > Nocardiaceae > Nocardia > Nocardia sp. 852002-51101_SCH5132738. The sequence continues at coordinate 22,881 of NZ_LZML01000209.1, forward strand.
CGCGAACGGATCGACATCATCTCCGAGATCGCATTGCCACTGCCCGTGGCGGTGATCGGTGACCTGTTGGGAGTGCCCGAATCCGATCGCGCGGCGGCCGCTCCGCTCGTGCGGTGTTTGCTCGCGCCGCTCGAACCCGCTTCCGACACTGCGGCAATCCGACGAGCGGCGGATGCGGAAACGCAATTGGTCGAGTATTTCTCGACGCTGTTGGCCGAGAAGCGGACGGATCCGCAAGATGATCTTCTGAGCCGTCTCGCGATCGCGCGGGGTGCGGACGCCCTGGACGAGGATGAGATGGTCGGCTCGGCCATCCTGCTTTTCGCCGCCGGGTTCGAGACGACCACCAATCTGATCGGCAACGGGCTGGCCGCACTGCTCGCCCATCCTGATCAACTCGCCGCACTCCGCGACGAACCGGCGTTGGCGTCGAACGCGGTCGAAGAGCTTCTCCGTTATGACGCGCCGGTTCAGACCAACGGACGCACCGCGCTCGCCGATACCGCCATCGGTGATGTCTCCGTGCCGGACGGAACCGTCGTGCTGATGCTGCTGGGTTCGGCGAACCGCGATCCCGATCGCTATGACGACCCCGACATCCTCGACCTTCGCCGCCGCAATCCGGCCCCGCTGTCCTTCGGGTCGGGAATCCATTTCTGTCTCGGGGCTGCATTGGCCAGGACCGAGGCAATGGAGCTGTTCCCACGCCTTTTGGCGCGATTCCCCGGCTTGGCCGCGGACGGGGAGCCGGTGTGGCGGCCCGGGCTGTCATTCCGGGGTCTGGCGTCGTTGCCGGTGAGTTTGACGTGAGCGGATTGGTGCTCGCCTACCCCCACCGTCTGGGTGGCCATTGCGGTTCCGGCGCCCAGCGGGACCTACTCGCGTGGGCGGGGCTCGGCTGGAACGGGCCACCTTCGGAAGGCTTGACCTTCACCCTCAGCGGCGCGCTCGATTTCAGCTATCTGCGCTCGTCGGAATTGCGCCCTCCTCTCTACCTGGTCGGCCGAGGCTCCGATCTGGAGACCGATCTGCCGACGCGTCTCGGCGCAACCGTGGACGCGCGCTCGACTGACGATCCAGAACTCGGATGGAAGTGGGTGACCAACGAAATCGACTCCGGCCGACCGGTTATGGCGTGGGCGGATATCGCCGAACTGCCGTATCTGCGAGTGAAGTTGCGGATGAGCCGACACGACATCGTCGTGATCGGCTACGACGACGACGCGGAAATCGCCCATGTCGTCGACAACGACCGGGAGCAGACCCAACTGGTGCCCTATGCAGCGCTGGCGCGGGCCCGGGCATCGACGTCCTTCCCGGTTCCGACGAGGCACACGACGTTCCTTATCGAATGGCCGGAAGGTCTACCGCCGCTGCGGAATGTCGCCGCGGACGCCTTCCGTCAAATTGCTTCGACCATGGCCGACCCGGTCGTCAGTCGGGGGGGCACGGCCGGTGCGACCACCGGATTGCAGGGAGTGCGTGCGTTCGCCGAGGATCTCGATCGATGGCGGGCCGCCTTCAGCCCGGGGGCTCTCGACGAGATTCTGCGCTACCTCGCGGCTTTCATCGAGAAGGCCGGCACCGGCGGCGGGCTTTTCCGCCGGTTGCTCGCCGAAGGATGCTTCGAGATCGCCGCTGCGGTCGGCAGCCCCCAGGTTCTGCTCGCCGCAGGTAAGGCGCGAACCTGTGCTGAGTTGTGGACTGCGATTGCGACCGAAGCAATGCGGTCCGATCTGGACCCCGCGGAGCGCCTACACGCCATCCGCGGGATCGCGCACAGCCTCGTCGACGAGGAGGCCAACCTTCGTCGTGCGATCGAGGTGGCGGCCACTGCCCTCGATCGGCCGTCCACGTTTCGCGGAGGTCCACAGTGACAGCGGAATGTGATCCGGTGTCGCAGTGGACATCCCGCACGGAGGAAATCGGTCATTCGGTGCGGCGGAAGGCATCCGAGACGGTTGACGGCACATCGACGAGTTCACCGTAGTTCACGCGGAGAGCGTCGAGGATGTCGTCGAGCGGTAGGTCGTCGAACTGGCCGCGGTCGCGCAGGTATTCCATGTGCCGACTGCCATCGCCTGCGAAGGCGTGCAGCAGCGCGTCGTGTTCGCCGTCGAATTCGATCGGTTCTACACCGAAGCGCTCGCACAATTCGCGGTTGAAGGCGGGTGTGGCTTTGACCCAGCGTCCTTTCAGGAACATCTGGCTGTACCCGTGGTACACGAACACATCGGTACCGCCCATGCGCTGCCTCAGTGCTTCGGTTTGCAGGTGATTTCGAACGTCGGCGAATCCGAGCATGGCCGGTATTCCGACGGCGCGGCAGGCCGCGGTCAGGAGCACGGCTTTCGGTATGCAGTAGGCACGTTCGGACATGGCGACCACGCTGGCTCGGTAGTGCCGAGGATCGCCGGCGACGGTGTACGGGTCGTACCAGATCGAGTCACGGACCGTGGTGAAGATTCGGATGGCCTGCTCGACGGGATCGACGGCGCCGTCGACCGCCGCGTGGGTGAATTCCTGGACGGCGGGGTGCTGCCAGTCCAGGAATTCGGTGGCTTGCAGATGGTCCACAGCGTTCATTCCTCGACGCTCAATGCGCCGGTGGGACATGCCGAGACCGCTTCTTCGATGAGCGCCCGATGGCATTCCGGCGGTTCGGGGGCGAGCACGTGCAGTGTGCCGTCGCTTCCGACCTCGAAGTGGTCGGGCGCGACTGCCTCGCACATCCCCAGCGAGGCGCAAATCCTGCGATCAACAGAGATTTTCACGACCGGCTCGCCTCCGGGGTGAATCGCACCGGTAGGTGGTTCACGCCGTGGAAGAAGGTGCTGACCGTGTAGGTGGGCGGCCCGCTCACCTCGATGTCGGGCAGGCGGTGCAGCAGTTCTCGAAACAGCGCCGCGAGTTGCAGTCGCGCCAGTTGATTCCCGAGGCAATGGTGTATCCCGCCCCCGCCGAAGCTCACGTGGGGGTTCGGATCGCGGGAAAGATCCAAGCGGTCCGGATGATCGAACACCTCGGTATCCCAGTTGGCCGAACTGTAGAACAGGACGACCTTGTCACCGCGCCTGATCGCCTGCCCACCGAGCTCGCAGTCGCGGGCCGCCGTCCTGCGGAACGTCATGATCGGGGTTGCCCACCGGACGAACTCCTCGACCGCGCCTTTGACGCGGTCGTCGAAATCTTCCATCAGCCAGGCACGCTGGTCGGGGAAGTCCGTGAGCGCCTTCATAGCGTGGCTGGTGCTTTGGCGTGTGGTGTCGTTGCCCGCGATGGTGAGCAATCCGAAGAAGGACACGATCTCGTCGTCGGTCAAACGGTGGCCGTCCACTTCAGCATGGACGAGGCTGCTCATCAGGTCGTTGCCCGGCTCACGCCGGCGGGCGGTGATGATCTCCTGAGCCGTCTCACGAATGAAGGTCATCGCCTGAAAGAGCCTGGGTATGACGGGGTCTCCCGCCATCACCTCGGGATCACTCCATCCCCCGGCATACCGCGATTCCCACGCTATGTCGTGACGCATGGATTCGGGGACGCCCATCATGTCGAAAATGTTGTGCATCGGGAGCAGTGCGGCGCACTCGTCGACGAAGTCGGCCTCTCCCTTCGGTGCCAGTTCGTCGACGACGCGCTTGGCGTTCGCTGAGATCCGGTCACTGATTCGCTGCATTTGCCGTGGGGTGAAGGCCGATGCCAGCAGCCGTCGAACCTTGGTGTGGCGTGGCGGATCCATGGCGATGAAACCCTGGGCGCTGTCGAGCAACTCCTGGGGCATCGACTCCATGACGATGCCCTCACCGGATAGGAAGTCCTCGTGTCGCTTGGTTGCCTCGACGAGCATCCGGTGGGTCACGACGGCCCAGAAGCCGTCGTCGTTCGGATCCTCGATCATGGTGTGCTCGACGGGCGGGTGCCAGCTCACCGGCGCTCGCTCGCGAAGCTCCGCGAAGGTCGATTCCCGCTCGCTCGCACTGGATGCCCAGAACGCCGTCGAGGAGAGATCGGCCTCGTCGTAAGGGCGTGGGGGCCGACTTCCGGCCGAGCCGCAGGGTTCGGATGCTGTGTGGATCGTCATGACTGCTCCCGGGTGTAACCGCTGGGTACCGGCCAAGTATTTACAAAATATGCCATTCTGTCAATATTTGAACAATGCCTATGTTCTTGTAAATCCGACGGTTCAAAGCGCATCCAAGTGGAGGTAGCGGATGGCGACCCTGGAGATACGGTCGGCGGTGGATGACGCGTCGGCCGCCGGCAAGACCAGATGGCTGACCGTCAGCCGGACCATCGCATCGACGACATCGGCCACGTCGGTGGCGTCGAGGGCTGGAAAATGCTCCAGAAACCACGTGACCAGGGCTTCGGATGCCAACTGGAGTAGTGATGCCGAGGTCGGCAACAGCGGCAGTATCCCGGTGCCGGTGGCTTCCGGCTCTACGCCGTGGTTCGCGGTGAGCACAGCCCTGAGCAATGGGCTGGTCTCGGCTTCCGCGATCGTGTATCGCACGGCGGCGGTGATGCCTCCGCCGACATCTCCGGCGTTCTCCTCGAGGATCCTGTCGATCCCGGCGAGAAAGCGTTCGGCCTCCTGAACCAGGAGCGCGTCACCCAATCCCTTCTTGTCCGCGAATTCCTTGTACAGGGTCGGCCGGGATACTCCGACCAGGTCGGCGACCTCTCCCATCCGCACTCGCTCCCAACCCTTTTCGATGGTCAAGGTGCGCGCGGCGGACAGGGCCTGTTCTCGTAGATGATTGCGGAAGGACGTGCGAAGTGACCGACTCGGCATGCTGTGCAGGATAGGCGGCTCGCCGCGGTCGGCCGACGGCCCCGAAGCCGGTCGGGTTACAGGGTTCGTCTCAAGAAGTCGACGACGGCTGCTGTGAACGCGTCGTTGTCGTCGCCGGCCACCATGTGACCGGTTCCCGCGATGTCGACGGTCTCGGCGTGCGGGACGAGGTCGAGGAACTCGGCGACGGTGTCATGGGATACGAGATCGGAGAGTCCCCCGCGAACCAACAGGGTGGGCGCGGTGATCCGACCCGCTCCGAGCCGGAGTGTGTCGACCAGCGACTCGAACTGGTCGGCCCCGTCGGCCGGATCACCGTGAATGACGTCGAAGCGTGTCGCGATGAACGCTGGATCCCACCGCCACACCCATCGGCCGTCATCGCGGTGTCGAAGCACCTTGCGCAACCCCTCCAGCCGGACCGGCCGTTCGCGATGGGGGTTGTAGGCGGCGATGACGTCCGCGGCGCTGTCGAGACTCGCGAACCCGTCCGGGTGCGCCGACATGAACGACACGATCCGGCGTGCGCCCGCGAACTCCATCCGGGGAGTGACATCGACCAGAACCACGGCTCCCCACAGGTCCGGGGGTGCCAGCAGATGAGTGCCGAGGATGGTCATCCCACCCAATGACGCGCCGACGACGGCAGGGGCGCGATCGAGCTCGAAGTGCTCCCGCACAGCGAGCAGATCGTCGGCGAGATGCTCGATCTCGTACCTGCCGTCGGCGGACCAATCGCTGTCTCCATGTCCGCGTGCGTCGTAGACGATGACCGGGTAGCCGCGTTCGTGGAGGCGCGAGGCCGAGGTCCGCCAGGCGTGGCGGCTCTGGCCGCCGCCGTGGAGCAGGATAACTGCCGGGTGGTCCGAATCGTGGTGGTAGTAATCGGCCGTCAGCATGATCCCGTCACGGGTCGGTACCGACACCGTCGTCATCGCCGTTTTCACGGCCTGGCGTCCGGGTTGGCAATGATGGTGACGGTGCCCTGGGCGGCGCAGACAGCCCTGCCGTGATTCGTGATGTCGATTCGCGCGACACCCGACCGCTTCGTCAGGGCGATGATCTCGGTCGTCGCGACACATGTCCCGTCGCTGACCGGTCGAAGCAAGTTCAATTTGAACTCCGTCGTCGCTACCCAGCAACCACGGGGGATGACCGGGTAGAAGACGACCCCCAGGCAATGATCGACCATCGCCGACAAGCAGCCGCCGTGCAGCTTGCCGAACGGTGTGAGTAGTTCGTCGCGTACGGCCATCTCGGCGATCAGCCGACCGGGGTCGAGCTCGGTGTGGCGGAAATCGAGGTATCCGGACAGTCCACCCGCGGCTGTCGCCGAGGTCAACATCTGTCCGGCCCATTCTTCATCGAACTGCGGGAACTCCATCGGTGTGTGCTCCACCCTGTACGTCGGCCGGTGCTATGGATACAGTACTGCAAATCTGTCTCAGGTGCAGGGGTCGCTCGCCGAGTTGTCCCCAGGGGGTGGCGTCGGCCCGGGGTCGGCCGTGCCCGTGCTGGCCAGAGCGGGGAGCAGGTAGTGGGCCAGGTAGTCGTGCAAGCCGTCACGACTGCGTCGTTTCGGTCCTCGGACGGTGAGCAGGCTGAGGATCGTCCGCAAGATCCACTCGGCGGCGTCATCTACCGAGGTACCGGGCAGTAGGTCGGTCCAGTGTGCGGTGAAGACTGGCCGCAGGAATTCTGTCACCAGCTCGAAGAGTGCGACCGAGGTCTCAGTCGACAGCCCGGTGTCGGCGAGGCGATCGTCGCTGACGAACAGGGCTGCGATCGAGTTGTCCTGTGTCGCAGTCTGAATGGTTGTTTCCACGAAGGTGAGCACCGCCGACCCCAGATCGGGTTCAGCCACGATCCTGGGGCGGATTCGGTCCAGATATCGGCGAGCGGCCCGGAGAATGACACCCGAGACGACGGCCTCCCGATTCGCGAAGGTGCGGTACAGGGTGGCGCGGGAGACACCTGCCTGTCTGGCGATGTCATCCATCGTCGTCGCGGCAGGTCCGATCTGGTCGAAGCAGAACTCCGCGGCATCGAGCAGGCTGTCCGCGGGGTCGCGTCCGGTGGGCGGTCTGGTTCCGGAACGGATCGATTTCATCGTCACGGTACAGAGTATGCCGGTCGTCCGGCACGGTGTTCGGCCGCGGCGCGACCGCCTCGGCGGAGCCACCATGGGGTGAAACAGGACGCAAAAATTGTCTCACAGCTGTGTGGTGTCATCGCGTAGCCGGGGGAGCAGGTGTCGACGTGCGAATCGTCGAGCGTCATCGGCCGTGTCGAGAGGGATGTGCGCGGAAGGGGTGAGGATGAACGAGAGGATGACCCGGACCGTCAGCTCGGAGACCGCATGCAATTCGCGGTTAGGGCGCACATCGACGAGTTCCCTGGCGAGCTGATCGGTCAGGAAGCTCGACGCGATCTCGATCAGTCCGCCCGCGTCGACGGTGAGGAAAGGGAGCAGGGACTCGGGCTCGGTCTCGAGCAGCCGGTTGAGCAGTGCGTGCCCGCGGACAGCGGCCAACGTGAAGACGAACCCTTCGACAATCTTGTCCTCGAGCGTCGCCTGTCCGGAGACCTCGCGCTCCAACTCTCCAAGGAACCGGCCGAGCTCGCGCAGTATCACCGCCTCGACGATCTGGTCCTTGCTCGAAAAGTGCCGGTACAGCGTCACTCGGGCCAGCCGCGCGCGGCGAGTGATGTCCTCGACCGTGGTCCGGCTGATCCCGACCACTTCGAACTGCCGGAGCGCCGCGTCCAGGATCCGTTCCGGCGTTCCGGTCGGGGCCGGCGTCCTGATCAGCGCGACCGCTTTCACGAGCAAGCTGGCGTAGTTCATCGATGTGATCGTTCCTTCGATCCAGGTCGTGGGTTTCGGGCGTCGATTGTGTCCGATTCTCGCCCGGCTTCTGGGCATTCGTACAATCATCCGCTTCTGATTTGGCTTTGACGTAGGTATTGAAACAAAGATACCGGATATGTACCGTTATTATCTGTGGTACGCAATGGAGCGTCCTGGCGCATCGTCGGACTGTTGAGTCAGTGGACGCGGTCGGCAAGAAGTCATCCGTCCGCAGGAACTCCCCCCTGCGTGCCGACCCTCGCGGTACATGAGCGCCCCGGCTTCTCTGCGACGCTGACGGGTTTCGGAGTTCGGAGTGTGATGCGCCCGCTGTCGGTCGCGATCCCCGCGAGCCCGCCGGGATTGGTGTTGCTCGATGGGGCATTGACCGGCATGCTTCGCCTTGTCAGCCGTCCGCGGGATGGAGTCGAATGCGCGCCCGTGCGTGTCGACTTCGAGGACGGGACCGTGGTCGGCGAATGGGTCCGGGCGCCAGGCGTCACGGCGCGAGGGGCCGCGTTGCTCTATATCCACGGCGGAGCGTTCGTCGCTTGCTCGCCACGAACACATCGAGGTGTGACGGCCGAGCTGTCCGCAGCGGCCGGGTTACCGGTGTTCGCGGTGAGCTACCGAAAAGCTCCAAGATTCCGATTCCCGACCGCGAACAATGATGTTTGGCGCGCTTACCGCTGGTTGACCTCGGAAGCAGGTGGCGCTCCGGTGGCCGTGGCCGGCGATTCAGCCGGCGGATATTTGGCGGTCGTGACGGCGCTCACCGCCATCGCGGCAAGTCGTCGCGGTGACGGTTACCCGCCGGCAGCGTTGCTCGTCCTGTCTCCGGTCACGGATGCGACCCTCAACCTGGCACGGACCCGAGAACGCAACCGGAGACAGAAGGACCCGTTCGCCGCGGCCGCGGCGGTCAGCCGGGTTGTCGGCCTGTACACCGCGGGTGCCTCGGCGCGGGAGATCTCGGTGCTCGACGCGGATTTCCGGGGTATCTGCCCGACCATGATCCACGTCGGCGGGACCGAAATGCTCCTCGGGGACGCGCGCGCGCTCCACGCCAGAGTGAAGGCCGCCGGAGGGGTGTCCTGCCTCCATATCTGGCCGGGGCAGGTGCACGTCTTCCCGGCTCTGTTCAGGTACTTGCCGCAGGCTCGCATGGCGCTGAGCCTCAGCGGAGCCTTTTTGCGCAATGCACTCGCCGTGGGGGAGGCCCACGCGGCGACACAGTGAGTTCCGGATGCCCGGGTGAGTCGGGTGTCCACAATCGCGAAGGAGTGACGCGATGCCGATCGAATTGCAGCACACTCTGCACACCATCAAGCAGCGCCAGTGGGCGCTTGGTGATTTCGACTGGGAAGAACCCGGGGCCGATGCGATCACCGCCGAGCAACGACCGAAGATCAAACAGTTCATGTCCGACCTCGTGTGGATCGAGCAGGTGGGTTCACGCGCCTTCGTCGCGCTCGCCCATCAGGCCGAGGACAACACTCTCGCCGAGATCTATCGCTACTTCCACGCCGAAGAGCAGAAGCACGCGAACGCGGAATTGGCTCTCATGCGTCGGTGGGGGATGCTCGAGGACGACGAGATTCCGGAACCGAACGTCAATATCCGGCTCGCCATCGACTGGCTGGACAACTATGCCGACGACATGCCGCTGTCGGTGCTGGGTTCGGCGATCCCGATGCTGGAGGTGGCGCTCGACGGCGCGCTGCTCAAGTTCTTGCTCGATGAAATCAAGGACCCCCTGTGTCACAAGGTCTTTCAGAAGATCAATGCTGACGAGTCCCGGCATCTGGCGGTCGATTTCCATGTCCTGGACATGATCGGGGCGAGTCCTTTGCATCAGCTGATTATCGAAACGGTCGGAACCGCGCTGCGCCCGTCCATGATCGTCGGCATCCTCACCGGGCTGCCGTTGTTGACCCGCGTGCACGACAGCATCGTCGAGATGGGGCTCGACGAACAGAAGCTCTTCGATGCCATTCGCAAGTTTGGCATCATCGGCGATCGCAACATCGCGACTCGGCGCAATCCGATCTATCACGTCATCAAGTACTACGGCGAAATGATCATGAACCCGGCCCATCCGTACCATCGGCTGCTGGGGAACACCCTGCTCACCGTTACCGCGCACTATCCGAAGCGGATGTTGGGTCCGATTCCCTCCTGGATCAACGAGCTCACCTTCGAACCGGTTGTCGCGGCATGATCACCCACATCGGAGACGTCGTCAGCGCTGACGTTCCCGAAACGGCCAGGGTGGTGATCATCGGCGCGGGGTTCGCCGGGATCGGTGTTGCGGTCCGGCTGAAGCAGGCGGGGATCGAGGATTTCGTTTTGCTCGAGCGCGAACTCGACCCGGGCGGCACCTGGCGCGACAACACGTATCCCGGAGTTGCCTGCGACATTCCGTCGATGCTGTACTCGTTCTCGTTCGCTCCGAATCCGAGATGGTCGCACGGATACTCCGATGGCGGTGAAATCCTCGCCTACCTTCGCGAGGTAATCAGAGAATACGATCTGGTCGATCGAATTCGATACGGCCGCAACGTTGTTGGACTCGATTTCGACGAAGGTGCCGGAGTCTGGCGAGTCCGGGCGGTGATCGATGGTGGTGAGGAAGTTCTCGAGGCTCGCTCCGTCGTGATGGCGACCGGACCACTGTCCACCGCCAGTCTGCCCAGCATCGACGGCATCGAGGACTATCGCGGCCACACGGTTCACAGCGCCCACTGGAACCCGGACCTGGACGTGACCGGCATGGCCGTGGCCGTCATCGGAACCGGCGCGAGTGCGGTGCAGATCGTTCCGGAGCTGGTGAAGCGGGCTGATCGGGTCGCGGTCTTCCAGCGCACCCCGGGATGGGTGCTACCGCGCCCGCAGTACCGGGTGCCGGATTGGGCCAGGGTGATGTATCAACGACTGCCGCTCACCGAGGATCTGGCACGGACCGCACTCTTCTGGGCTCATGAGGCGATGGGGCTGGGTGTCGTGTGGCCGACACAGCTGACAACATTGTTGGAGCTTGCGGCACGACTGCAACTCAGGATCCAAGTCGACGACAAGTGGACACGACGCCAGCTCACGCCGGACTACCGGGCGGGCTGCAAGCGGCTACTAGTTTCGAACACCTACCTCCCGGCACTGAGTAGCGACAAGTGCAAGCTCTACACCTTCCCGATCGTCCGGCTCACCGAGCGCGGAATCCAAACCGTCGAAGGAGTCGAACATCGCTTCGATGCCATTGTTTTCGCCACTGGATTCGAGGTGATCGGCAAGACCGGCACGCCGTTCCCCGTACGCGGTCGCGGTGGACGACTCCTCGGGGACGAATGGGCCGAGCGCGCGTACGCCTACAAGAGTGTTCACGTGTCCGGCTATCCCAATCTGCACTTCACGTTCGGGCCGAACTCCGGTCCCGGACACAACTCCGCGCTCATCTATCTGGAAGCGCAGATCGACTACATCGTCGAGTCGATGAAGATGATCGAACGCTGGGGCCTCCGATATCTCGACGTGCGGGAGATCGCGCAGGACAGATTCAATGCGGATCTTCAGCGGCGCCTGTCTCGGACGACGTGGAATTCCGGGTGCGCAAGTTGGTACCTGACGGCAGAGGGCTTCAACCCCACGATGTTCCCCGGGCTGGCACGGCAATTTCGTAGCCAGATGGAGGAAGTCGCACTGTCCGATTACCACGCGGTGGCCTGAAATCTGTCGGGTGCCCGACGTTCTGATGTGGGGTGTCGGGCACGCGCACCGGGTTGGTTCTATGCCAACTGGACGACCGCCGTGGCCCGTCCGAAGAGGGGCTGCTGCACGTTTGGGTGACAGTGTGACCTGCCCCATCTTTCGGGTTCCAGTGTTGGTGGCTAACCGGCAGCGGTTTCGAGTGTCTTCTCGGAGAGTAGTTCGTACTCGATCGGGTGCGGTAGCCCAGGGACGAGTGGCGGCGTTGCCGGTTGTAGAAGATCTCGATGTAGTCGAAGATCGCGTTGGCGAGTTCGAGGCGTGTCTTCCACTTCTTGCGGTCGAGCAGTTCGATCTGCATCGAGGACCAGAACGATTCCATCATCGCGTTGGTGTGTCCTGAAGAGAACAGGAGGTTCGTGGTGTAGAACACGGATTTCGTTGTGCTCGTGCTGTTGTGGAGAC